>JAJFMI010000059.1 GCA_021772235.1 Chlamydiota bacterium | reverse complement strand
AAAGTTGTATTTTGAGATTCGACCAATAACGACGCGGATTTGAACTTTCAGTGAGTATAGATACGACATCGACTATTGAAAAATACCATTCCCCATCATGCAAAATGCGACGAATTTTCTTATCTTCAAAAACAGCAATTTTTCTTGAAACATCCATATAACCAACCTACAAAAAAACAATTGTAGAGAAACTTCACATTTTAAGAAACTTTTTTTCATTGACGCGCGAAGCGGCTTCTTATCGAAAAACAGAATTGTAATCCGGCCGCCATGATCAGTGTAGGCACACGGCTTGGCGGCCGGAATGCGATTATGTGAAGCGAGATGAAGCCGAAAAAATAGTCGCCTTGTTTCTCACTTAGAATTCCATACCAATGCCAACAGACCAGCCGTGGTAGAGAATATCGTCGTTGTTTTTAATGTCACTGCCGGAAGATGAAAAGCCAAATTGGCTCATCGCAGAAGCAACATCGGATAGGTAGAAAACTTCCCATGAGGCGTGTAGTCGCATGCGTTTGAAAAAGTAAATCGTGAGATCAAAAGCACCTTCACCCTCCCAACAGAGATTAAAAGCGCCGTGATCGTGATCGCGGATCGTATTTTGATTATTGAAGTCACGTTGAACAGAGACTTGATGGCCAAAATTGCCCATCAAACCAAATTTCCCACGCAAGCCAAACGTAATCCAATCTTCTGGATTCATCTCAAAGAGCCCGCCAAATTGAAATCCATAGAGGCGGTTCCAGGTTTTGGCATAATAGTCGCTTGTTCGTGAATCTTTATTAAATCGCACACGGGCGTATTCACTTACGTAGGCAAAACGCAGGCCAGCAAGCCAAGAGACGGAAAAGTAATTAATGCGTTGTGGTGAAACATGCCGTACATAATTGATCTCTCCAGTATCAAATTTAGAGAGAAAACGGACGTTAGCAGAATCGGCATTGATATAGTCGCTGGTAATATTCGCATCGACAGGCATTTCCAGATTGCCTTCCGAAGTCACACCCTTATTGCGATCCCAACGAAAAAACCCTAGGAAAGCAAACTGCCATGTAGCATCAAGATTGGGCATGATGTTCATCAACGCGCGCAACCCAGGATTGTGCCCAAACTCGTCAGCTACATTGTCCGTTGAGATGAGGCACTGGCCGCTACTCTCTTCCTGTACAAGACAGTGATCATTGACTTTGTCTCGCTCAAAATAGACGACGTCCGCTTCAAAAAGCACATGACGGGGAACATCTCCATGCTGACTTGCAAAAAGAGAGACAATGGAAACGAGAAGTAGAGCAAAAATACAACGCATGCCCCGAGATTAAATTAATTCTTATTTTCTTCCCAGGATCTAAATGCATTTTCGTAAGTTTTTAATGCTCGGCGCATACTACTTGCCACATCAAACCCATGTCGATGCCCTAAAAAGATTAGCCGAATAAGACTCTCCCCAATCCCCTCTTCCGTCACCTCATTCAACTCTTTGCCTTCTAAAAGATGCTCCAAGTCATGCCGCGAAATCTTCTCCATTACCTTTTGCCCGCGTGCCAAAAGATCCATTCCCTTCGGAATACCATCCAAGGCACTCTTGCGCTTTTTCTTTTCCGCTTCTTCCCCTTTAATTTCGTTCCAGCGCAGCAAAGCCTCATCGGCATCTTCCGCTTTTGCTTCTCCAAAGACATGCGGATGGCGTCGCGTAAGTTTTTCCGCCTCATGAGCACACATCTCTTCTAGAGTAAAGCGCCCCTCTTTCTCTGCGATCATGCAATAGAAAATGATGATGTAGAGGACATCTCCCAGCTCTTCAATTATTTCCTTGTCACTGTCCTCATCAACCGCTTCCAAGAGCTCCTGAGACTCCTCAATTAAATACTTTTGCAGGCTTTTAAAATTTTGTTTTAAATCCCAAGGGCATCCCCCGGGGCTATTCAGGCGTTTTGCGATAGTAATTAGTTTTTGAATTTCATTCATAAGGAATTCACCTTGAGTTTTTAATATATTTGTTATACAATCTTTATCGAATAATAGCAAAAACTAGGATTGAAAATGAGTGTTAATGGCGATGGTAGCGGAGCTTCTCAACAGGGATCTGGATGGGGATGGAATCCCGCTTCTTGGGTAGGCTTGGATAGGGTTGGGGCTGATGGCCTTGAAAACGCAGTAAGAGGCTTTACCACATTTTTAGATAAGGTTATCACCGACCCCAACTATATGAGTGGAGTTTTTAACGGTCTAAAGATTGGTCTTTTTGGCGACAATCTCCGCATAATTGAACTTCCAAAACTCATCGAACTTCTGGGAAAAGAAGATGCTACAAAAATCGACGAACAGAAAAAGAAGACCCTTAAAGAATTAGAAAAGTTAGATTCTGTACAAAACCGTGCGAATTACTCTCAAGAACTTATCGAAAAAATTGAAGGCTTACGTGCGATTCTTGATAACGATGTTGAAAATATTGACTGGTTTAAACGTCAAAAAGATTCAATGGAAGAAACCTATCACAATCTTCTTGAAGTTTCTTTTATTCCCCACGAAATAAAAGGCAAAGGCGTTCTTCCTGGATTGAAAGCTTCGTTAATGATGATGTGGAACGGAGCGGAGGGTGAATCCTCATCTGATTACACTCTTAAAGCAAGACAGATACAGGCAAAAATAGCTATAGGGATTTTAGAGAGAATAGAAAAAATCATCGATGCAACTCCTGAAAGTGATCATTTTAATCGATCAGAAAGAGTGGCAACTTTCGAAGCCCTTACGGCTGCAAAGGCAGAGTTTGATCTAAGCGAAAAAGCTGAAAGTATAGAGGATTGGCAACTACATTTTGGCAATGCCATGCATTTCATAGATCATGGTCCTATTTTCAATTTCTATTCCTACCAACTCAACCCACTTGAAGCACCTGATAGCACTTGGCTTGAAAAATTGGACTCAATTGACAGTAACTCAAGCGTGCGAGCAAAAGCTGAAAAACGCGACCCAATCACAGAAAATCAAACGTACAACTCTCAAGCGGCCTTCATTCAAAAAATCAAACTGCTAACGTTACATCAGGTCGTGGCAAAGTTTTTTGGAAATGATGAGCTTAAAGGATTTAAAGAACTTTCTTCTGGAATTCTTCATCACGAAAATCAACTTGATGAAGAAAAAAAGTTTGCATGTTCAAGAGAAGAATTTTCAGAAACACTCTCAAGAGAACATAGCGCCTTCTATGGTAGATTAAAGCATGCAATTATTGAATCATCTATCGGTGAACCACGCAAAACGATTCTTTTATCCTTTGTTCTTCCCTTTATTGATGTTGCAAGCGGTATTAGCTTTAACTATTTACAAAAGGTAGCAGAGCATTTTTCGAAAAAACTCATTAGCGAGCCTTTCTTCAAAGATCCCTTAAATCTTATCATGGGAGTAAAAAGAGGAAATCTTAAGTATGAAAAATATACGAGCATGCATGCTCAGCATGCCGAGCAAGTCTCTGTTGTTTACAGAGGACCAAGCATAGATGCCGATCCACAAGTTGGTATCAAACAACTGCATGAGGCAAATAGAGGGGGGCATCGTGGTGAATTTACTACAAATGGTTGGTTTTTTGGAACGCGAAGAGTAAAAACGACCTCTTCAAACCTCCACCATGAATTTTTGAGAAGGGTCATCTCTGAACTTCCTAGAATCGATCTAGCCCTCTATGTTCAGGAATTTCGCAACAAACACAAAGTCAAGCCGCTTGCTGCAGGCGAAGTCTCTTTCTTAAGAAAATTTTATCATAAAGGTTTAGTTGCTGCCAACACTTGTACAGTGCAATTTTCTCTATCTTTAGTTGCCACTTTAGCATCGATTTCAGAGTATTTCCTTACAACCCTTATGAAAACGAGCTTGCATATTGTAAATGAAGTTTTCACACCAACCGAAATGTTGATGAAAAAAAGCAGCAATGACAAAGAGCAAAATCGTACAATCAATAATGCAATTCTTTCCGCACTCATTCAACTCTTAAGAAATGCGAGCGCCACTCTTTGCAATTTAGAAAAAAATGTCGAGAGCAAAAAAACAAAAACTCCAAAGTTAGGTTCAGGAAAACAACTTGTTGCCACAATACAGTGGTGGATCGAAGCATCGATTAAACACAACCAATCTTACGGACCAAGTGATAATGCGACTGTCGATTTCTACGCAATGCTCTTAAAACTTCTAAAGTCTCCGATGATACAGGGACCATTAATCGATAATTCTTGGGGAGCAATTGAGAGCACTTATCAAGAGCTTGTGAGCCCTGAAAGTTTGCAGGGGTTGCTCTATGATTTACAAAATACCTTTGGAAGACAACTTATTGAAGGTTCAGAAAAAACCCTTGTTGAGGAACAAGCTGACGAGCAAGAGCTTAATGCACAAGTCATGATTGAGTTTGAAAGCCTGATTCAGAGAGCCTATGGAGTTGGTAGCGAATATATTCTCGACTATTTCTTCCTTTCACGTCCACGTGAGGCAAACCGTTATATCGATTGGGTAAAAGAGCAAATTGTCGAAACTTTCCTGCCTCAGTTAGATTCTCTAAAAATATTGAATCCTAAAGATGTAGACAGTTCTATTGAAATAGCTGAGGAAAACCTTAGACAACTTTCACAAATTTCAGGTGATAAAGATTCAGAAGGAAAACTCATCACTCATGGCTTTCTTGATACACTTCTGATTGCACTAAAAAACAAGCACTTGGAGATGAAAGCAAGAGATACTGCCAAGATCAAAACACATATAATGTTCGACAGGCTTATCTCCTCTTTCAAAGAGTTTAAGAAAAACATCGATAGCGCAAAACGTTTGCAAAAAGAAATCCTTCAAGCAAAAATTTTGAAGAGTAAATTAGAAGAAGCGGACAGAAGTGCTGTTCACGAAGAGCAAATCGATACTAAATTGCTACAAACAAAATATCGTGCCATTAGAGAGCTTCAAGAAGATATTGCAGAACTTCCTCCTATCGGAGCAAGAGACGACATGAACATTCTTTTAGAAACAAGATGGCAAAACATGAGGGTACAGTGCGTTGAAAGGATAGAGGCGCGCAAATTAGAAAATCAACTCATCCAATTTTCTGATGCACTAGCTGAAATAAAGGGAAAAGTTCCCATGGGGAAAATTGCAGCAACTGTTCACGCTCTGCCACGTTCAATCTCAAGAACTCTCAACTCTAATGAATTAAATTACCAAAAGTTTGAAACTGCCATTGCGAAACTCCCAGAGCAAGTACGTGAAGAACTCATCCAAGAAGAGACTTTTTCAAAACTTTTGCAAAACGATGTTGCAGAATTTGAGAGATTAGAAGCGCTTGTCGCAGACAAACTAAAGGGTGAACACCCGAATAGTATTGAAAACCGCCTTGAAATGATCCTGAATAAGCTAAAAGATTTACCAAAGTTTGAAAGGCTTATAGAGGAGCTTTCAGAGAAAGAAGAAGTGTTACTCACTCAAAGAAATAGATTCATTGCATCTGCAAAAGTAGAGCAAGAGAAAATTTCACGCGCTACATTAGGCACCTACACAGCTGTCGCTACAACAGATTTTGAGATTGGTGAGATACGCGATCGAATCAAGCAGCTACAAACAGATCTAGAGCGCCTAAAAGAGATCTCATCAAAAGATGAAACATTAAAAAAACACCTTCTAGGAGAAGAATTTGAAAAAGGTGCTATTAAGCAAAATTTACAAGCTTTATCCGATCTGATCGACGCTGAACATCCTAATAAAGAGGCGTCTCCAAGCATGTTCTTGCAAAATTTATCTTTGTTCTTAAATAGAGAAGATGCAGACACTCTCGATAATTTTCTTGAATCGAACCTCGCTAACATAAAAGAAGGGCTTCAAAAGTTGTCTGGTTCACAATTTACTGCAAATTCAGGGCTACTCGCTCTTAATAAATTTGTACAATTTATAGAAGCAAATAAAGACCCTACTGGTGAAGAACTTGCAAAGGAAATGATGCTTTTAAATACTCATGAAATTGTATTCACAAGATTAGAAAACCTCAAAAATGAGCTTACAAATCTAATCGAAAAAGCTACCGAAGAAGAAGTCTCTATCCTTACCAGTCTCACTTGCGTATTAGACTATTACAATTCTGTAAAAGAGGAAAATATTGATATCCAACCAGATAATTCTGAAGAGCTAAAAAGTTCTATTATGAACCTTATCTTAAATCTAGAAAAGCTAAGCGGTCTCCACCACCTCTATTTTGCACCACTTGAAGTATTAAATTTAAGAAAAAGAATCCGTGGATTTGAGCATCTAGCCTCCTTTTTAGCAAAAGGACTCCTCTCTCCTTCAAGAGATATGATAGAAGATCCGTTTATGCGTCAGTTGCTTATAGAAGAAGTTATGCAGGAGTATTTAAATGGAACACTTACCTAACATGTCAGACTTTTCGATAAGGTCCTGAAAATTGGTAAAGTAACCAAGAATTTTTTGATCCCATGCAAGTCTCTCTCCTGCACTTTCAGCATATCCATTTAAGATGAACCTATCCGGATAAACAAGTTTTTGCAATAAAGAGCTTGAGGCAGATTGATCCATTTGGCAGAATAAGGAGTCTATGAAAAGAGAATTTGTAACGACTTGCTATATCATCAAAGATGAAAAGGTGCTCCTGCACTTCCATGAAAAATTGCAGAGATGGCTACCACCAGGTGGCCATGTCGAAGAGAATGAAACTCCTGTTCAAGCGATGTTTCGCGAGGTGGATGAGGAGTGCGGCTTGGACGTAGAGCTTATCCAAGATGAACATTTTTGGATTGAATCGGAAGCGTGCGATAGCTTTGCACGCCCCCATCTCTGTCTTTTAGAAAATATCCCCGCTTACAAGGAAGTCCCTGCTCATCAGCATATGGATTTTGTCTATGTAGGCATGCCAAAAGTAGGTTCAGAGGTGCGCGAAGGCTGTGGTTTTAAATGGTTTAGTTTAGAAGATTTGGAAGGCTTAGATCTTTTTCCCGATGTGCGCGAGGTGGTTACGGGATTGTTAAGTGAGGTAGTGGTTTGACGCGGGGTGTTTTTATCGCCTCTACTGGCCAGCATGTGGGAAAAACAACAACTTGTTTGGGGCTACTTTCCGGTTTGCGCAAGAGGTTAAAAAAAGTGGGTTTCATCAAGCCTGTTGGTCAAGAACATGTTGTTACGCTCAGTGGCGTGCATGCAGATAAGGATGTCGTTCTTTTTAAAGATCATTACGGCCTGGATGAAGATTACGAAACGATGAGTCCAGTGCTCTTTCCAAGAGGTTTTACGCGAGAGTTTCTCGATGGGAAATGGCAGATTGATAGGCTGCGTGAGAAGATTCAGAATTCCTGTCGGTTAATAGAAAAAAATAGCGATTTTCTTCTTGTTGAGGGGACAGGTCATGTGGGTGTTGGCTCGATTGTCAATTTGAATAATGCTGATGTAGCGAAATTATTGGGTTTGAAGTGCGTCATCATCGCTTCAGGTGGCTTAGGTTCTTCTTTTGACGCTCTTGCTCTCAATAAAATTTGCTGTGATTTGAAGGGGGTGCCTGTTGCAGGTGTCATTTTGAACCGCGTGCTTCCCGACAAACGTGAGATGATTCTCGACTACATGGGTAAGGCTTTAAAGCGTTGGAATTTGCCGATTTTAGGCTGCATTCCTTACGATCCTTTTTTAAGCAATCCCTCTCTAGGAGATTTTGAGGCGCTCTTTCGCACGTCGCTTGTAACAGGCGAAGAGAAGAGGCTTTCTCACTATCGCCACACGCGGCTCATTTCTACTTCTGTTGACGCTTTTTCCGAGATGATTCTCCCCTCAATGCTCATGATCACTTCGGCTACGCGTGACGATATTTTGCGCGCGACGTTAAAGAAATGGAAGGAGTATCAGAAGAGAAAAGAAAATTTAGATGTCGCGATTATTTTAACAGGCCGCACGGAACCCAATGAAAAGATGATTACGAAATTGCGTGATGCAGGAATTCCCATGTTATACGCGCCTCTACCCAGTTATAAGGTCACGCAGATGATCACGTCGTACACGGTGAAGATTCGGATTGAGGACAAGGAGAAGATTCACGAAGCGATTGATCTAGTTGAGAGCCACATTGATTTTGAAAAGCTTCTAGAAGTTGTCTAAGGGTGGTGTCGCGCAGACAAGCGCCTGTTTTACAGGTACGCAAATGCTTACAACGTTTAACAAATGTTTCTCCGTAGGGACAGGCGCCTTGAAATACGCCGCTTCCCGATGTTGTTGGTCCAAAGATTTTTGCTGATGATGGTCCAAAAAGTGCAAAGGTGGGCGTGTTTGTCGTATTGGCAAGCGCAAGGCTTGCAGAATCTACTGTTAGAATAATATCTACTTGGCTCATTAGGCGCTGCCAGGTACCGAATTCCGGCTTTATAAGTAATGTAGAGTTTGGAAAAGAAAATTCCTTCTCCTCTCCAAACACAAAGAGTAGATGCGCTCCATATTGTTTTTGTAATTGAAGCAAAAAGCTTTTCCAAAGCGCTTCGGGAAGTTGTTTGTTTTTCCATCGCGATCCCATGCAGACCATAAATGTGCGTTTTGGAAGAGGGAGATTTTTTCCTAAAAGTTGGAGCGGTTTTTCCTTCGGTTCTTTATCAAAGGCCTTCTTATAAAAGATTTGTAGCTGGGTTTTGATCGGTAACTTTTGGGGCAGAGAAATTTTCTTATTGGTTACAAGTCGGTTAGGCCATTCAGCAGGATTTTTTAACCCGATCTTTTTTTTTGCTTTGGCAAATTTTGTAACGATGGCGGATTTGCAGTTGCCTTGCAGATCAAAAACGGTGTCATAAGTTCCAAGCGATCGCAATGCTTTTACTAATTCTGAAAAATGGCACTCCCCTCGTCGCCATTTGCGAAATGGGATGGGAATCACATGGTTGACTGTAGGAACGGATTGAAGAAGAGAGAGGTAGTCACTTTCAACGGCCCAAGAAATTTCACCATCTAAATAGGAGGCAAAAGGAATTGTTTGAATAATGTCTCCAAGAGAGGAGAGCTTAACAACTAAATACTTCATCGATGAGTTCACGCATTTCACGTGTCAGGGGCGCTGTTACGGTAATCTCTTTTCCCTGAAATGTGAATCGCAGATAGTTGGCATGTAGCATTTGGCGCGTCACTTCTCGGGAGGAGTTAAAGCGTTTTGCATATTGATAATCACCCAAGATTGGAATGCCAATACTCGCTAAGTGTGTACGAATTTGGTGTGTGCGTCCGGTTTGTGGGTTGGCTTTTATCAGGGAAAGTCCGTGCCCAGAAGCAAGCGTGCTGTATTCTGTCAGGGCGTATTTGCCATTTTCCGAAACAGCCCCCCAAAGTGATTGGCCGTCCCAGCTAGAGATTTTTCCTAGGTAATTTTCTACACTGCCTATCTTTTTCTTAGGAGCGCCATCAACAACGGCAAGATACTCTTTTTCTATTTCGCGCTCTTTAAAGAGCTTTTCCATTTCGCGTTTTGCACGTGCATTTTTCACAAGGATGAGCGCGCCAGATGTCTGGCGATCAAGGCGGTGGACGATCTCAAGGTAGGGGTATTTTACGGGAAGGTGATTTTTAATTTCGCTATTCGTGCTAGTAATTCCAGCTGCTTTACTAATGATTAGCAGATCTTCATCTTCGTAAAGAATGCGCAATTTTACAATTTCGCATTTGGAAAATTTCAACATGCTGCTTTCATTAAACTCTACGCGATCACGAAAGCTTACTTTGTAAGTTGAGAAAGATTCTGATTTACCATTGACCATACAAGCTCTACGATCGATGGCACGTTTGACCATTTTCGCTGAATATGTTGGAGAAAGCTTCGTTTTAAGAAAGCTCAAAAGCCGCATGCCCGCTTCATCACGGTTGACGTGAAAAGTATGGCGTGCGGCAGTTTGTTTCACTTTTTGCCCTCAAGAAAACGAATGAGCAAACGCACACCCACGCCAGAAGCGTGTGTTGTATCCAAAAATTTGCCCTTATCGAGATAAGCTGTTCCCGCAATATCGAGATGCGCCCATGGCACATTGCTTACAAATTCCTTTAAGAAAAGAGCTGCAGTTGTAGAACCTGCTTGGCGCCCTCCACAATTAGAGATATCCGCAATATCCGATTTTAGTAGTTCTCGATACTCATCGTCCATCGGCATCGGCCAGACTTTTTCACCTGTTGTCTCGCCTGCTTCTACTAAGGCTTTTTCAAGTGCTTTGTTTTCTGTAAAGAGGCCGCTGCGCTCCTGTCCAAGAGCGACAACAATCGCACCTGTAAGAGTTGCCATGTCAATCATTCGCGTTGGTTTTAAATGTTTCACAGAATAACTCAAAGCATCAGCTAATGTAAGGCGTCCTTCAGCATCAGTATTGCCAATTTCGACGCTCATGCCATTCATACCTGTAAAGACATCACCTGGTTTGTAGCTTTCTGCATCTATGGAATTTTCCGTAGCAGCAATGACAACTGTGACATTTGCTTTAATTTTTGCCTCAGCAGCAGCTTTGATAAGACCGAGAGCAGAAGCTGATCCAGACATATCCGCTTTCATTGTTTCCATGTATCCCGTCGGCTTCAAATTGAGTCCGCCGGTGTCATAGGTAACTCCTTTGCCCACAACAACAGTGTGTTCTTTTGCTTTTGGGTCACCGCGGTATTCGCAAATGATAAAATGGGGTTTTGCTACAGAGCTTTTTGCTACTGCAAGAAAGAGTCCCATCTTTTCTTTTTTGATTTGCGCTTCAGTTAATACTTTTGTCTTCACACTGGTGTACTTAGCTGCCATTTGCGTTGCTTCTTTTGCGAGGCGCGCCGGCGTAATATCATCAGCATTGCCATTAATGAGATCTCGTGTCAAATAGACGCCTTCCATCACTTTGGCTGCATGTTCGCACTCTTTTAAATGCGCTTTTGTTCCACCAATAATTGTGCAACTTTGGACTAAAGTAGTTTTCTCTTTTCTGTATTTATCAAAGGCGTAGTTTGCAAGTAGCAGTCCATCTGCCAAATCGTACACTGATCCCTTTGCAGGAACGAGCACTGCAATATTTTTTAGTTTTTTCTTCGTGCAATGCGAAACAGCCTCTGCATAGCAGCGGCGAATGTTTTGCCCTTTGCCAAGGCCCAAAAGAAGGAAGCGTTTCTTGCCTTCGTAAACGAGGGCGCACTCTTTCTCTTTTCCTTTAAAGTCTTTGGTTGTGATCGGTCCCAGGTTTTTTGCTGAAAAAAGCGACGCCCTGCAAGCGAGCTTCGCTCCTTCATAAAATGGAACAATGACTACATCGTATTTTTTGGTAAGATCAGCGCTAGTAGAAAACTTCATTAAAAAGGGATCTCCTCATCATTGAAGGGTTTGCTCTCTTGATCACCACTACCAAAACTTCCGCCGAAACTACCAAAGTCACCGCTACCAAAAGTCTGCTCTGCTTGAGGAGCTGCTTGATGTTGCTGTTGCGGCGCACGTTGCGGTGCAGAATTTGCCATCGCTGGTTGCTGCTGCTGTTTATTATCTCCGCCATCAGATTTTCCAAACGGGCTAAACGTGATGTTATTTGCGGTCATGTTCATAGAGATTTGCGGTTTGCCTTCACGATCGTTATAGATTTCCGGCTTGGCCATATCTCCCCAAACCATCACAGCAGAACCCTTCTTTAAATAAGGCATCATTCGATCAAATTGTTCGCCCCAAACTGTAACGCGCCACCAGATTGTCTCTTCAGTTTTTCCACGGCGGTTATTAGCCGCAATGCGCATTGTTGTGACTTTCTGTCCTCCAGAGGTAAATCGCACCTCCGGATCGGCTCCCAGACGGCCGGCAATCATCAAATAATTCATCCTTATACTCCAAAATAAGTCTTTCCTCCATTCTACTTCGTACAGACGAAAAACTCAAGTTGTGTTAAAATCAAACACATGAAAATACCTGAACTATCTCAAACAAGTGTTATTACAATTGCAGCAGTGAGCGGATTTACATTCCTGTTTTCTGATGAAATTATTGATACTATTATCGAAAATTTAATTCCTAGACAGCCGGAAATTTTAAAACATAAGCATATTAAAAATATAACTAAAACGGTTTCAGGGATTACTCTGGGCGCGATTTCACTGATTGTACTTAATACACTTTTAAGTAAAAAATAAACTTTTATTTGCAATATAATTCTGCCGTAGTTAAAAGAAAGATTAACTAGTTTAAGTAGGGTATATTCAAATGGGTGAACCAGAAGAGCTTTCGATTGAGAGACGCACGCAACCTCTTCCCTCTTCTTATCGTGAAAATCACCTCCATGAACTGGAGGAGTTCCACGATCCCTTCTCTGATATCAGCCTCTTCCTTTCTAAAAAAATTTCTACTGAAATTGCAGCACACGGCTCTTCACAAGAATGGTCAGCGCAAATTGAACAGGATCTCCTACGCAAAATTCTTCCTGAATTTAAAGCGCGTTTTCCGCGCTACCGCCTTGGTCTTTTCGCACTGAAAAAAGCATTTGAAAAAGCCGCCTACTTTTATGAAAAGCTCTACGGCCATAAAAATCTTTGCGTAAACTCTCTTATCCGTGAAAATCTCTCCGCGCAATTAGAAGTCGGTATTTACAACTCTCTAAAAGGTGTAAGTGAACAAATTGCGCAAAATGTAGGTGAATGTCTCGCAACTTTGCAAGGCAAAAAACCCAATATGCTGCAGCTAATGGCAAAATCATACGCTGCATTAAAAGCACTGCAGCCAGAAGGTAGCCCACAAAACCCCTTCCATACTTGTGATGCGCGCGACAGCCTTATTGTAAAAACGCAAATTGAAACGATCGCGGAACATCCCACTATTACATTTCGACAATTGCAAGCAGTTGTGGAACAGAAACTCTCCACACTTCACGAACTCCCTGCGCCACATAGAAATGCTAAAATAGAAACGCTCATCGCATCTCATCTTGGCATGAAGTGGAGCGCAACCTTAAAAGCAAAAATTTGTGAAAAAGAATTGCATCTTCTTCGAAAAATCGTCCAGACAGAACACGAAACGGGAAATCCCCTACCAAAGATCGCACGTCATTTAGAGATGATTGTGTTGATGGCAAAAAGTTGCTACGGCGATTATCCCCCATCAAAACTGCTCGACCTTTACCAAAAAGAGATCTTGCTTGAGTTTGAAGAGAGCGGTTTTTCTGAAACTCAGCATCAAATTGAGCAAGTAAGTCTGCTAGATAAATTTCTCAAACTCCCTCTCTGTGATGCCAAAGCTCTCCTCTGGGCA
>JAJFMI010000058.1 GCA_021772235.1 Chlamydiota bacterium | reverse complement strand
CTTTGGAGTTTCAATTACTGGTCAACCTGCTGTAGTAACTATTCCTGTAAATAGGGTGGTGGAAAGATCGGGTTATATTTTTTCCCATGAACCTTTTAATAATATGCTTTCGAGTTTTTCTGAATTTTTTGAATGGTAGTCAGATTTTCTGAAGAATGGCGGAGGCAACTTCGTTGTTTCGCGATCTGTTTAATTTAAAATTTTAGATATAATTAAAAAACGTTTTTCTAAATAAATTATATTTTATAGAAAAACCCTTTTTTACTATTAAAAAAAAGGTAGCAACTTTGTTTTGACTATTAATAATTGATTAATTTATAATTTGTGATTGAATTAACAAACAAATGGTAAAATAATGGATCCTATAGGCGGTAAAGATGGTGTTAGCAATACAAACCCAATAGATAGAAGTGTTTCCAATGGAGAGGAAAACCTTCACGAGAGTGTGCCTGCAGCAGATCCCTCTCATACGCCTCCATCCTTGGAAGGGAGAGGTGTGGCGTCAGACCGATTAGAGAACACAAGGGAAATGGAAACCCTTCTGATAGACTCCTTTTTATACTTAATGAATAATCTTTCAGAGAGTGGTGAAAGCACGATTCCTAGATTGAGAGGGAAATTGCTCAATCCACAAAATAAAATATTTTATGCCGATATTTATGCACTTCTTGCATGGAATCAGCTGCATTCAGGTTTGCTAGATGCTGCGGAAAGTAACTTGTGTTTAGCAAATAGCCAAAGCCCACAATCACCTTTTGTTCATTACATTTATGCGATTTTCAAAATAAAATCTGGGAATTTTAATGGGGCAAAAGAATCACTTACAATTGCTAATGATGCAAATCAAGTAAGAAAGACTCAAATTATTTCTTTTCCTCGTCTGTTTGGTTGTGAATTAAATCTGTCAGATTTACTCGGTTGGAAATACATGGACTTGGTAATTAATTATAAGCTGAGAGAGTTAGGTGAAGTAGGACTAAGTAGTTCTACTGGCACTAGAGGGAGAAATAGAAGTCGACGACGTGGTGCTGGTAAGGCGGCAGTTCTTTTGCAGGACTCGCAACCCCAGCTCTCTTCTCGTGAGTTAGCGTGTATGATTCGTATTGAGCAATTGCGCAGATCTAATAATAGACCCTGGAAAGAAGTTGCTGGTGAGTTGGGAGAAATAATTGGTGATAGTAGAAATGGAATGGAGGTTTTGCACACGGCAATGGAGGCAAAAGCAGCACTGCTCATTTTGCATGATACTGCCTCTAATCCTGATTCTGTTATAGAGGTTTTAAAAATTTATCAAGTGGTTCTTCGGTCAGATCCATCTAATGTTCGATGTTTGTTATCAAAAGCAAGATTTCTTATGGATGCTCAGTTTAGTGCTCACAATCAATTCCCTGAAAAATACCCTAAAGATTATTTAAAAAATGAAATTACAAAAATATGTGAGAAAATACTAGAACTATATCCATCTTGTATTAAGGCGTTACGCTATTTATCTGTTCAAAAAAGACGTTGCGCTGAAAAAGCTGATGAAAGTGGAAATGTACAATTAAGAGAACAAAATTACGAGGAATCTAAAGATTTATTAAAAAAGGCTTTTACTGCTCAAGTAGAAGCGATTAATGAATATATTCATCCAAATTCTAAAGATTTCAAATTAACAGAAAGTTTTTTAAAAGATCTCTTTACTAAAGGGGAGTTCAATGAATATGGACGCCAAACCTTTGCTCAATTAGGGCTAAAACAGCAAAAGTCTACAAGTAGATTGCTAGGAACAATCATCTCTGATTTAGCATTTATTCAGTTTTCTGAAGAGAAATGTCTAATGAAACAAGAAGATCCTGTTTACGATATCGATAGATTAAATAATGTAATGAAAATTTTTGATATTGGGTTGAAAATTTACTTAGACAACATTGAAGCCTATTATGGCATGGCGCTAGTTTATGAATTACGGGGAGAGCTTAATAAATGCAAAGAAGCTCTTTTAAAAAGTTTTTCGATTAGACCTTCATATTGTGCTGGCGAAATGCTAGAAAGGTTAGGTTTTGAAGTCCCAAAACGAGAAGAAGGTCCAAAAAAAGAAGAGTAAATCAGATTTTCCCGATCTAGTAGACCGATTCAAAAGTTATTCAATCTAAAACGGCGCCAAATCCACGGGATTGAACTATTGAAAATCGATCCATATTATTAATATTGAGCGATTTTCAATAGTTCAATCGCGAGAGATTTCGCGTTGCTTTAGATCAAAAACTTTTGAATCGGTCTACTAGATGAAATTCAAAGAGCAAAAAAAAAGAAACATTGCCATTTTTTCAATAGGCATATTTAGCAACTTTTCATCAAAAGGCAATTTCGTCATCTATCTGACCCTTTGAACGGATATGGATGTTTTAACTCGTTCATAGTTAATGAGATAAATTAATTTACAGCGATTAAGCTCGGTGAGTTAGTTGCTGTTATTTCTATAAACAGCTTAAGCTTTACATAAGATATATATATTGTTAACATTGGCGGAAAAAATAATGTGGAGCGCAAATGATAAGTAATGTCACACCTGGAACAAACGTAGGTCGTTTGGGCCTTCAAAATAATATTGAATCTCTTTATGATGCCATCGAGAATGGTAAATATAGTCATGTAAAAGAATTACTCGAATCGGGTGTTAATCCCAATGTTAAAAAGAATTTTCAGGGCGCTGGTTCTTTAACTCCCCTCCATAAAGCTATATGTTCTAATAATTTTGATATAGTAAAGCTTCTTTTTGAGTTTAGGGCTGATGAAAGGGTATTAGATGATGATGGTGGTACTTTTCTTCATTGGGCTGCAAAATTTGCCAATACTGAAATAATAAATCTATTTCTTGAAAAAGGGGTGAATGTTGACGCTGCTGATCGTTATGGTAGAACTGCACTAATTGAAGTTGTAGAGGCGAGTAAATATGAGGTAGTAACATATTTGCTTTCAAAAGGAGCTAGTATTAATTATAGCACTAATATTTGTGGTTATGAAGGATCTGGATCTTATCTTTTTTCAGCTCAGAAGGTAATTACTTGTGTAAGCCCTCTTTTCAAAGCAGTAACTAGAGGTGATTGCAAGATGGTGAAGTTATTATTAAATAATTCAGCTGATCCTAATGTTGTAGAACTGAAAAACAGTCGTAAAACAGTTCTTCAAGAGGCTGTGAATAAGGGGGATATTGAAAGCGTAAAAGCACTAATTGAACATGGAGTAGATGTTGATCAGTATCATTCTTATGATTCAGTTTGTAAAAAAGAAATAGATGATCTTAGGAATGATTTAAAAGAAAATTACCAAGAAGTAACAGCCCTAAGGTTACAGGCGCTAATTCGCGATAATAAATATTTTAATGATCGTACTATAACTATGACTAAGGATAATTTATCGTTTGAATTCCCTCCTCTTATCATAGCTATAGTAAAACGGAATTTAGACATGGCGCATCTTCTAGTGAATGCAGGAGCTAATACGAATGTTTCTTTTAATAAGGAAATTCATTGTGACAAAATAAGGGGAAATATTTCTATTCTTCATTTTGTATTAGAAGAAAGAAATAAATATTTGAATCATGAGTCAACTTCTAAAACTGCAAAAAAATATTTAGATTTAGCAATAGAGTTGATAAAAGCTGGAGCTAAGTTTGATGCCGCTGATTCAACTGGTGTTAAGCCTCTTCATATAGTTTTAAATTCATTTCAGAATGATGATGAACAACTACAACTCGCAAGACTACTGCTTGAAAACGAAGAGTCTGTTGATTCAATGGACGATAAAGGAGAAACGTTTCTGTTCAAAGCTTTAAAAGGTAAGCATTTCGATGTAGCAGAACTATTGCTGAAAAAAGGTGCAGACCTCAGCAAAGTAGGCACTGTTGACGGTTGCTCTCCTCTTTATCTGGCTGTTAAATCGAGTAGGCATGTTTTGGTATGTAGTATTCTAAATAGAGATGTAGATCTTAATAAAGGAAATCAAAATACTGGGGAAACTCCTTTACAACTCGCAAGAGAAATAGGAAATCAGGCGATCATAGATCTTCTTGAAGATGCTAATGCTCTTAATGACTAATCCAAACTAATATTTAGATTTTCTGCGGGGCGGCGGAGACGACTTCGCCGCCTTTGTCTCCTGCATCTGGTCCTAGCTCGATAAGATAATCTGCAGAAGCTGTTATATCTGCATTGTGCTCGATCATAATGATCGTGTGGCCGCTATCGACAATTTTGTGGAAGATGGGCAGGAGTTTTTCGATATCGATCGAATGCAGGCCGATTGTCGGTTCATCAAAAAGATAAAGTGTATGGCGTTTTGCTGGGCGGATGAGTTCACGAGAAAGTCGCAGTCGTTGTGCTTCGCCGCCAGAGAGTGTTTGTACACGCTGGCCAAGTGTGAGATAGCCAAGGCCGACGTTGATGAGGGTTTTTAGCGTTTTGATGATTTTTGGTATGGGCGGCAAGAAGTCGAGTGCTTCCTCAACTGTGAGGGAGAGCAGCTGGCCGAGGTTTTTTCCTTTATAAAATACTTCAAGGGGCAGGGGCGCGAGGCGCAGGCCGCGGCAACTTTCACAGGTAATTGTTACGGCTGGCATGAGCTGTAATTGGATTTTTCGCGTGCCGAGTCCCCAGCATTTGCGGCACATCCCTTTCATATGATTATAACTAAAGTGGTAGCCCTTGAGGTTGCGCATGCGCGCTTCGGGGAGTTGCATGAAAAATTGGCGCAGGGGCGTTAGGATATCAGAATAGGTGGTGATATCGGCACGGGAGGTTGTGCCGATGGGAGATTGATCGAGGGCGATGCATTTTTCAATTTGTTTGAGTCCAGAAACTTTGCAATTTTGCAAGGTGATGGTGTCGGGAACGTTGCGATGGGTGAGGGCTTTTTCTACGGCGGGGCGCAGGATGTGATGCATGAGGGTTGATTTTCCCGATCCGGAGACGCCGGTGATACAAGTGAAAACGTTTAGTGGAATATCTAGAGTGATGTTTTTTAGGTTGTGCAGGGAGGCGTTTTTTACGGTGAGTTTTTTCTTTGGGATCGGGCGGTGTTTGCAGGAGATAGCAGTTTTTTTTCCGGAGAGGTAGGCGCCAGTTAGAGATTTGCTGTTGCGTTTGATTTGCGCTGGCGTTCCTTGTGCCAAAATTTGTCCGCCTTTCTTTCCCGCTTCTGGGCCAAAATCAATGAGGTAATCGGCGGTATTTATGGTGAGGGGATCGTGTTCAACAAGAAGCAGGGTGTTATTTGCTTGGCAGAGTTTTTTTAATGCGCGGTTGAGCAGAGCGTTATTGCGCGGATGCAGGCCAATTGTTGGTTCATCTAAAACATAGAGACAACCGGTTAATCCCGATCCGAGCTGGCGCGCTAAATGGATGCGCTGGGTCTCGCCGCCAGAAAGTGTGGGCGCGCTGCGAGAGAGCGCAAGATAATTGAGGCCGATCTCCATCATAAATTTTAAGCGGTGATCGATTTGTGCAAAGGTCTCTCGCAAGAGTTCAGGGGCTTTGAGTTTTTTTAAGAACGGGATGATTTTCTCTATGGGAAAATCACAGAGTTCGGATATCGTTTTGCTGGCAAGTTTAACGCCCCGCGCAAGAGGATTTAAACGCGCGCCGTGGCACTCAGGACAGGGGGTCTCATCCATATGCGGAAGGATTTCTTTACGCAGTGCATTTTTTGTCGCCTTGGCGCGTTTTGCAAAAAGTGTTTCAAAGCCGATCCATTTGAAGGAAATTTCCGCAAAAGAAAAAGTTTCGGGGCTGCCGTTCATCAGGAGTTTTTGCTGTGCTTCTGTTAAATCGCAAAGCGCTGTGTGGGGATCAATTTCATTGATGGTGAGGAAGGTTTCAAAAAGCTCGAGAGCTTCGTCAGAAAGTTGATCTTTGCAGAGATAGTAAAAAAGTGTGATGGGCGGGCAGCGCATGATTTTCGGAAAGCGCGATAGATCGGCGCCCCACTGGATTCCGAGGCCTTGGCAATCGGGGCACATGCCTTCAGGTGAGTTGAAAGAAAAGGTATGCGGGGTGATTTGTGGATAGGATCTGCCGGTGGAGGGAACGGCAAAATCGAGGTTGAAAAAGAGGTCTTTTTCATCTAAGGCGGCAAGAAGTTTTCCGTCACCAATTGCTGTTGCCATAGAAACGGCTTCATAGAGTCGTGGAAAAATATTGGGTTTGATCACAATGCGATCAATCACCAGATGCAAATCTTGTTTTACGCCTTTGGAAAAAGGGATTTCATCTTCCAAATCATAGATCGTTTTATTCAGCCTTATGCGGCGAAATCCTTCGCCTTTCAGGCGCGTGATGAGGGTGGAAAACTCTTCGCCCTGGCGCAAAATGAGCGGTGCCAAAATTTGCACGCGTGTTTTTTCCGGTAGTGCCTGCAACTTTTCTACGACAAATTCTTTCGTGATCGAGACGATTTTATCTCCTGTTTCGGGGCAGTAAGCGACTCCTAGGTGGGCAAAAAGCAGGCGTAGATAATCATAAACTTCGGTCATCGTACCAATTGTTGAGCGGGGATTGCCGGCATGCTTTTTCTGCTCGATCGCAATTGCGGGCGAGAGACCTTCAATGAGTTCGAGTTTTGGCTTGGGCATCTGCTTCACAAATTGCCGCGCATAAGAGGGGAGTGATTCGATGTAGCGGCGCTGCCCTTCAGCGTAGATCGTTTCAAAAGCGAGTGAGGATTTTCCTGACCCAGAGGGGCCGGTGCAAACGGTGATTTTATTGCGCGGGATTTCCAGGTCAAACCCTTTAAGATTATTTTGCTCGGCGCCTTTTATAATGATTTTGTCATGTTTTTTGACGGTTTCTATTGCTGCCAGATGTTTGGCGTACTTCTTCTTGGGCAGAAGTTTCTCGGGCGTGCCACAATCGCGTACCTTGCCATCTGCTAAATCAATCACCCAGTCGGAAAAACGGATGAGATCGAGATTGTGTTCGATAATGAGAACGGTATTGCCCTCTTCAACAAGCTGATTCAAGATGCGCAATAAACGATCGATATCGCGAAAATGCAAGCCGGTCGTCGGTTCATCCAATATGTAGAGAGTTTTGCCCGTAGCGGGGCGGATAAGCTCTTTGGCAAGCTTGATGCGCTGCGCTTCACCGCCAGAAAGTGTTGTCGAGCTCTGTCCAATTTCCATATAGCCGAGGCCCACATCGGAGAGCAGCTGTAGCTTGCGGCGGATATTGGGGATCGCATCGAAAAATTCTAAGCCATCGCAAATGGAGAGGCGCATCACATCATAAATGGATTTGCCTTTGTAGAGCACGGAGAGCGTTTTTGGATCGAAACGGCGGCCATCGCAGAGGGGGCAGATGGTAAAACTATCTTCCAAAAAGTCCATATCGATGCGCACTTTTCCCATACCAGAACATTTTGGGCAGGAGCCTTCGCGCACATTAAAGCTAAATCTTCCGGAGGTAAATCCCTGCGCCTTAGCATCAGGTAGAGAGGCAAAAAGATTGCGGATATCGTCGAAAAGTTTTACGTAGGTTGCCGGATTCGATCGCGGGGTTCGTCCAATTGCTGATTGGTCAATCGCGATCACTTTATCAATGTACTCGATTCCTGTGATTTTTTTATGTTTGGCGGGTCGCAACAAAGAGCGCTGTAATTTGTTCGAAAGTGCAGGAAAAAGTGTGTCGACAATGAGCGAAGATTTACCCGCCCCAGAAACGCCTGTGACAGTGACAAAAAGACCCAAGGGAATTTCCAC
>JAJFMI010000057.1 GCA_021772235.1 Chlamydiota bacterium | reverse complement strand
CCCTAGCGGCTTCTTATCTCAAAACAGAATCGCATTCCGGCCGCCATGGTAGTGTAGATAACACGGCATGGCGGCCGGAATGCGATTCTGTGAAGAGAGAAGGAGCCGCCTTTTTAATAAAATAGATTTGTGTTATACTAGCTCCATGGGAAACAGTTTTTCAAAAATGAAGAAGCAGGCCAAAGCGATGGAAGACCAGCTGCGCCAGCTTACAGATAATTTAAAAAATATAGTTGCAGTCGGTAGCGCCGGCGGTGGACTTGTTGAAGTAACGCTAAATGGCGAGAAAGAGCTGAAAAAGATCAAGATTGCGCCTGAATGCCTAGAAGATGCTGAAGGTCTGGAAGATCTGATTTTTGGTGCTTTTGAAGAGGCTTACAAGAAAGTAGAGAGTGAGAGCAAGTCTCTTTCTATTCCTGGTATGCCTTCATTTGGTTTCTAATAGACCCATTCAAAGTACTAGAAAATTTCAGTTTGGGTTATTGTCACAGCTATAACTCAAACTTCCTAAAGCGCAAGAGAAATTACGAATACCTATTTCAATTAGGGCTTTTCGGTATTTTGGATTGGCGGCAATCTCTCCACAAAGACAAACAGGTACATCTCCTGCATTATCTACTATTATTTTCATGAGTCGCAGCAGCGATTCATGAATGGGCGAATAGGATACGTAAGGACTAAGGCGATCACACGCTAGCGTATGTTGCAACAGATCGTTACTACCGATAGAAATATAGTCGCACTCTTTAGCAATTTTATCTGTCATTAGAGCACAGGAGGGCAGTTCAATCATCACTCCAATTTTCACGATCCCTTCATATCGCATTTCTCTCTGCACTTCGCGTATGATTTTTTTTGCAAGTAGCACTTCTTCTAAGTCGGCAATCATGGGGAGCATAATTCGCAGCTCCTCTTTTGCTGCTGAAAAAAGTGCTGTTAGTTGACGGCGGAAAAATTGGGAGAAATGCAGGTGATAACGTATGCCCCGCATGCCAAGTGCCGGGTTGGGCTCAAATATGCCATTTCTCTTATCGGCTCCTACGTCGAAAATGCGAAAATTTATTGGAAGCTTCCCTGCTGCTTCTATGATTTTTGCGTAGACGTCTGCTTGCTCTTGTACGCTAACTGAAAAGAGCTCCGTTGATGGGAAGAGAAATTCTGTGCGTACAAGTCCCACTCCCCTTATTGGTACTTGAGAAAGAAGGTGAATATTTTTTACGCTATCAACGTTTGCATATAGATTGATGTCCTTACTTTTCTCAAATGAAAATACCGCTCTTTGTTCTTGACTGAGTTTTCTTTTTTTCGTTGGGTTAATCACCACAATTCCCTTATTGCCATCGATGAAAATTTCCTTTCCATCGTGCTCTTTTTCAATTTCTATTCCTGAAACAAAGGGTATTCCTCGTGCTCTTGCTAAAAGCGCTGCATGAGATGTTCTGCCACCTAAATGACTGACGTAACCTAAGACTTGTTCTTCAACTATGTCTGAAGGCATTAATTCTTCTGCCCATAAGATGGATTTTTTCTTGATCTTTCTTGGTAAATCAAGGCTTTTATTGCGCAGATGTCCAAGGATGCGTCGAGAAAGATCTTTGACATCCAAGAATCGTTCGCGGAATAGATGGCTAGGCATTGCTGAAAAGCGTTTTTCTAACTCTCCAATGACTTGGCGAAATACGGACTCTGTTCCAAGTAGCGATCCACGAATGCGCTCTTCGACTTTACTTGTAATTTTGGGATCATCGAGAAGTTTTATATGTGTGTCGAGTATCGAATAGACTTCTTCTTCTTCCTGCAAGTTCCCTTGCAGATCTTTTAAGTCCCGACGGGAGGAAGCGATCGCTTTGCGAAAGCGCGCGATCTCTTTTTCTACCTGCGCATTTGTAATAGGTGAGCCAGGCTCAATTTCAGGGGGAAGCAGTCGGTGTAAATATCCAAAAATACAACCAGGACTGATGGCAACTCCATGAAGGATGATCTCTTCTCTAACTAACTGTACTCCTTCTTGCAATGGCATCTAATAACTTCGCATTAAATTCTTTGGCCGAATGGTATCCCATCTTTTTTAGGCGGTGATTGAGGGCGATGGTTTCCAGTAAGAGTACCATATCACGTCCCGGTTTTACAGGCACTACATGGAGTGGCACTTTTACACCAAGTACATTTTCGTATCGCTCTTCTAAACCGACGCGATCATAAAAATGCTCCTCATTCCAGATCTCCAACCTAACGATAAGATCTATTCGCGCGTTTTCGCTTACACACACAGCTCCAAATAGATGAGCAACGTTAATGATGCCTATTCCTCTTATTTCTAACAAGTGTTTTGTTAACTCTGGAGCACGCCCCTCTAAATTCATGCCTTCGCGTTTTCGCAATTGCACGACGTCATCTGAAATCAAGAGATGTCCGCGCTCAATTAGTCCCAGAGCGGCTTCACTTTTTCCCACCGAAGACTCTCCCTCGATCAGCACACCAAGGCCATGGATTTGTACGAGCGTCCCATGACAACTTTTCTTCGGCGCAAATGCTTCTGACAAACAGAGCGTTAACTTGCGAACCAATAGAGAGGTAATAAGTGAAGAACGCAGCAGAGGGATGTCCAACTTCGCGCAAATTTCAGCCAACTCTTTCGGTGGCCGTAAACGCCTAGCAACAATGACCGCAGGAATTTCCGTCGTCATAAAGCTTGCGAGCCGTTCTAGACAATTCGAAAGACCTTTCAAATAGTCGATCTCATTTTTACCGAAAACTAAAATCCGGTTAGAAGAAAATCCTTTTAGGTAGCCTGTAATCGCAAGGCCTGGACGGTGGACGTCGGGCGATAAGATTTTTGACTCCCCTTCACACGCTCCCATAAGACCAATCTCACTACCAAACTCTTTAATAAATTCGCTAAGTTTCATAACTATTTCATTTTAGCTAGATTTACTTTTTTTTCGTAGAGCAATATACTGAAGTGAAGATGGCATACACAAAAGTAGTGATAGTTGGTGGTGGGTTTGGCGGATTGCAAGTTGCAACAAGATTGAGACGCGCCCCCCTAGACATCTACTTAATTGACAAAACCAACCATCATCTTTTCCAACCCCTTCTCTATCAAGTAGCAAGCGCAGCTCTTTCCCCCGCAGATGTAGCGATTCCGTTGCGCGAAATACTCCGCGGCCAGACAAACACAACCGTTATAATGGGTGAAGTTGTCGATCTGGATAAAGAAAAACGCCTCATCACTCTTGGCAATGGTGACATCGTTGGTTACGATTATCTCGTACTCGCTGTAGGCGCGCGCCACTCTTATTTTGGTCATGATGAGTGGGAAGAGGTCGCCCCTGGACTAAAAACCGTGAAAGACGCTCTACAAATTCGCGAAAAAGTCCTCCTCTCTTTTGAAAAAGCTGAACGCTCTGATAGCATCCAAGAGGCGGCAAAGTATTTGAATTTCGTCATTATTGGCGCCGGACCTACTGGCGTAGAGATGGCGGGAGCGATTGCAGAGATCGCGCATAAAACAATGTTCAAAAATTTCCGCCGAATTAAACCAGAAAAATCCAAAATCTATCTCATCGAAGGCGCACCACGCGTTCTTCCTCCTTATCCAGAAACTCTTTCTATCCGCGCGCGCAAAGATTTAGAAAAACTTGGTGTTCAGGTGCTTACAGGAACAATCGTTTCTGAAATCACATCTGAAGGCGTCAAGTTTGGCAATCAAACAATCGAAGCGAAAAACATCATTTGGGCAGCAGGAAACCAAGCCTCGCCACTTCTTCGCAAACTCGATACAGAACTCGATCGCCAAGGCCGCGTGATTGTTGAACCCGATCTGACCATCCCCGATCATCCTGAAATTTTCGTTATTGGCGACGGCGCTCTGGCAAAAGACAAAAAAGGCAATCCCCTTCCCGGCATCGCACCTGTTGCCATCCAGCAAGGCCAATATGTTGCCAAACTCATCAGAAAAAACATCAATGATGAGAAACGCAAGCCTTTCCGCTATCGCGATAAGGGCTCTATGGCTACCATTGGAAAGTTTAAAGCTGTTGGTTACCTTGGAAAAATTAAATTCAAAGGCATCTTTGCCTGGATATTCTGGGCAGGCCTCCACGTCGGCTATTTAGTCGGTTTCCGCAATCGCTTTAGTGTCATGCTGCAGTGGTTTTTCCACTACCTTACCGGCATCCGCGGCGCCCGCCTGATCAATCGTTCCATCGAAGAAGACCTTCCAAAAGGTCGTGGCACAAAAATCACCAACTAATTCTAAGTGTTAATTCACAATCTAATCATCGCCCTCATCAGGATCAACAACTTTCTTCTGAAGATCTAAGCACATAAACGTGTATTTCTTTTCACTACAATTTATGCATATTACTCTTGGAGAGCCTATTTCATTTTTACATTCAACTAGCAAGAGTCCGTCTTTTTCACCAAATTTCCGATTATGAATTTTTTTCAATTTGTTTTGATCGAGTTCACTTCGTCCAATTCTAGTCCTTCTTTGACAATGGACTGAAAACGGTCGTTTTATCCCCTCTAGAAGTTCACTATATATCCAATCATACGAAACTTGATCACTATTAAAGAACTCCCACACCCAATCATAGGTTCGCTTTAAATAATGAAAACTCATAAAAGCTATAAACGCTACTGCGACTGTTTTTGCTGTTGTTCTGTTACGAACTTCCCTAAGATCTAAGGGTTTTACCCACCCTTGCACAAGAGTTAAAGCTGGCTGAATTTGCTGTAAAGACATGATAAAGGCTCCATTTTTCGGCTATTCTATACAGGCCTAAATTATCTGTCTATTTTGCGTAACGCTGCAATGGTTTTTTCCACCATTAGACTGATTCAAAAGGTCGTGGCACAAAAATCTCTAACTAGTGATAATTACCGATCATGGCACCAGCTTTCCCTTACGCACTTGCAATGATCCTTGGAATGGGCTTTGCCTTTTTGGAACGTCCTTGGATCCTCATCCCCACAATTCTTCTTCTACTTTGGCAAGAAAAACCCCGCGTGCCCCAACTCATTGTTATCGGCCTTGCCGCTTGTCTTTTTGCACAAACAAAAATCCCTCCACAAACCACCTCTCAAATCGGTTATTTCAAACCTCAATTGATGCGCGCGGGGCAATCACATTTTGGCATGTACACACTTGCGCAAGGAAAATTGACAACGATTGAAGGAACAACCCCCTGCTCTATCTTCCTATCTTACAACGGAAAACGCCCGCCTCAA
>JAJFMI010000056.1 GCA_021772235.1 Chlamydiota bacterium | reverse complement strand
GGATGAGGATCCGCGCTGGAAGTCGATGAGTATTCCAGAGGATTGCACCATGTAAAAGGGGATAGAGGCTAGGAATCCGAGGATGAATCCGATAAGGAGTTCTTTTGCCATTAATACTATGAAAACAGTGTTGAAGGGAACGTCGGCTGTAGCGTTGCCGAGTGAAAAAGGTACGATTACTGCAGCAAGGGAAAAGGCGAGACCGATACGAATGGGTGCTGGCACGAGTTTTGATCCAAGGAAGGGGCATTGCGATACGATCGGTATGAATCGTGTAAAGATGAGGAGGTACATCGAGAGCACGCCGATGGGGCTCATGATGGGATTGGAAAATATTGCGTCTAGCCAGCCGCTTTGGCCGGGTATTAGGTCCCCCATCTGTAGAAATTATTGAAGATGGTTGCGGCAAACTGCATGATTTGTGAACTTAAAAAGCCCCCCATAACCATGATGGTCAGAAAGACGGCAAATAGTTTTACGGTAAAGGAGAGTGTCTGCTCTTGGATTTGTGTTGCAGCTTGAAAAACGGCAACAAGCAGTCCAAATGTCATACTAATGAGAATTGGGGGCCCTGAAAGTACTAATATAAGGAGGAGAGCTTGGTAGGATAATTGGTAAATTTCACTTTGGAACATTTGAGACTATCCCAGTATTGCTGTTTTTATATTTTTTCATGGTTTTATGTTCGTTTTTTCTCAATTTTTTCAGCAAACTTTGAAAAGTTGGCTGAAAAAATTGAGGAATAAAGGGGCTAAAAGCATGGGAAAATTGGAAATATGAATAGTGGGATAGTCTCATAATGGTTACCTGTATGTTAATACGAGTCCTCTTACTACAAGTGTCCATCCATCTACCATTACAAGCAGAAGGAGTTTTAGGGGGAGCGATATGGTTAAGGGGGAAAGCATCATCATTCCCATCGCAAGAAGTATGTTGGAGGTGACAAGGTCAATGACAAAGAAGGGGAGATAGATCAGTACACCAATTTCAAAGGCCGCTTTGATTTGCGTTGTGATAAAGGAGGGCATGAGTACGATAAAGTCATTGAGTTTGAGGTTTTTCCGTATGCTCTCTGGAAAATTTTTGTAGGCGAGTTGATAGAAGTAGCGTTCGTGTTGCGGATAGGTGTTGCGATCTAGAAACTGGCGCAGGGGCTCTTTTGTTACGTCTACCATAGCAATCATAAATGAGGCGGACTTGCCTGAGAAGAGTTCTGGTGGCGCTTTTTCACGAAGTTCTTCGGAGGCTTCCCACATGGCAACGCCTGTCGGTGCCATTACGTAGATGGTGAGGAGGAGCGCGATGCCGATAATTGCTTGGTTTGGTGGGGAATTTTGTACACCAAGGGCGCTGCGCATCAGTGACATGACGATCACCATTTTTAAAAAAGAGGTGAGGAGCATGACAGCAAATGGGAGTATTGCAAATCCAAAGAGGATGGTCATTTGCGTTACGACGTTGGGCATTGCTTCGGATGGGTCGCTGCCACCTGTTGCTTGCGCAAGTAGATCTTCTTGGCCTGAGAGAAAGATTGGAAAGAGGAGTAAGAGGAAGGGAAGGAATTTTTTCATGTCGATTTCGGCTTGAGGTAGGTTTCAAAGGCAGCTTCAAGGGAGCGCCACTGGTTTTCTAGTGTGGCATTGATGATGCCGCCTTCTGTTTCTATGATGCAATCTCCTTTACTTAAGTCAGCGCGCTCTTCTATTGCAAGTATTTCTACATACTCAAGCATTTCTCTTAGGCGGTTTTTTTCCTTTTCAAGAAAGTGATGATCTTCTTTGCTGACAAAGATTTTGATCTGATGGCTCTCTTTTACAGGCTTAAGTGTCTGCATCACTATGTCCACTATTGATTCAGGAGAGAGTTTTAGCTCGCGACCAAAGATTTTTTTCGCAGCTTTTAGAGCAAGAGGCAAAATTTTCTTCTGCATCTCATGTTCAATCTCTTTGGTTTTTTGATCGAGTGCGATGATTTGTGTGTTGAGCCGGTTTAAACCTTCTGCAAATCCTTCTTCTTTGGCTTGCTGCCGCATTTTTGCGCCGCGGGTTTTGACGCTCTTCATGTAGATTTCAGCGTCTTTTTTCGCTTTATCTAACACTTCTTTTGCTTCTAAAAGGTGGGAGAACTCGTCCTGTCTAAGAATTTTTTTTCCATCTTCTAGGTGGATTTCTCCACCTTCAATTAGGGAGAAGAGTTTCATAGGTTCTCCTTGATGATTGTCATCACTTGGTTTTTCAATGCCTCTTGCGCCATCTTATTTTTTGGATCAACGCATAATTTATGCAGCATTTCGGCTTGGTTTTTTTCCAGTTTATGGCTTACATGCCATATTAATGTGGGGTTTTCTTTGTAGAGTGCTTTGGCAAGGCGGTTGATGCCACGTCCTTGGAGCACTTCGCGCAAGCTCTCTTTTTTGCCGTCCCAGCTTTGCAAATTGAGGGTGCCAAATGTCACAATTTCTTTTCCTTTGAGGAGGTTTTTTAAGCACTTTTTCTCGTCCTGAGAAAGAATCGCTTCAATTCCTTTAAGTTTATCTGATTGGATGATTTTTTTAACTTCATTTGCAAGGTCATGCAATCCTAAAAATGAGCAGAGGTTCATTAGTTGAGTATGTGTCAGCTGCAGGAGTTTGTTTAGGGGAGATGTGGGAAGTATTGGGGAGAGTGGCGGTGCGTTTTCAAGGAGGGCTTTTGTAAGTAGTTGTAGCAGAAACTTTTTTAGCAGGGGGGAAGGCTCTTTGATCTCTTCATCAATTTGCAGTTCTTCTTTTAGGAAATTGGCTTGGCTTTCTGATAATACTGAGAGGAGCGCATTTTGATCGCCACGGCTGAAGTTTTGGACGATTGTCACTAAGTGGCTCGGGTGCATTTGTTCGATAATCGCTTGCAACGGAGGAAGCAGCTCAGCACCATCTATAGAGGGGATCGCTCCTTCGTAATAGGTGGAAAGAGCGTTGCGTTTCTCTTCGGGTAAACTTTGCAGGTAGTGGGCTAAGACAAAATCCACGTGTTTTTACCCCTCACTTTCTGGAGGTGGTGGCGTTTCTTCTTGCAGTTCCTTCATTAAAATTGGTTTGGGATTGAGGATCTCTTTCAATCCTTTCCGTTTAATGATTGGATAGATTTTCCAGACCATCCAGCCTGTAATAAGGATGAAGGAAATAACAAATAACAGGAGAGTAAAGAAGATAAAGCGGAATTTTCCTGCAGAACTTGCGCTCATCACGATCGACCAGATGCTGACATATTCGCGCGGCTTGTCGGAGAGCCATTCGGATTGTTGGTCAATTGCGATATCTGTATAGCGCGCTTTGTCGCTCACAACAGTGACATCGTTAATATCAAGCCCGGCAACGCTTCCGGAAACCAAACGTTTGATTTTACTCTCCATCTGCATATTGGGATCTTCGAAAATCCCCTGGTGTTTTACGTAGACGGCTGCGGTGATATGTTCTTTCTGTACTTCACCTGGCAGAGTATCTTGCGGGGGAAAAGAGATCTGCACAGAAGCATCTAAAACGCCATCCATGCGCAGGATAATATTGGTGATCTGTTGGGCTAAACCTGCTTGATAGCGAATCGTCTCCTCTTTATCCGAGGACATCAATCCCTGTTTTGAAAATAGTTGCAGAAGGTTTGTGCCTTGCTTGCGCGGTAATCCCGCTTGATTGAGGTAGGACATTGCATCGACAACCTGTGTTTCAGGTACAGAGATATTGAACATCGAGGCGGGTGTTGCAGTGCCTCCCCCACCTTCTGGCGCTGCAACTTTTATTTTCAATGCAGGTATGCCTTTGCTCTCTAAAAAGACTACAACTACATTCGCTTCGCGCTCTTCTACATTTGTGATAACGGTTTGATCTTTTTGGCAACCTGTAAAGAGAAGCAAAAGAAATAAACAAGAAAGTACTCTTTTCAAAACAACTAGATCCTATTTTCCTATCATTGTAGCACTTGCTGTCTATTTTTTTACAAAGAAATCCTGAAAGTTAAAGGAAAAAAACAGTCTGTTTTTTTCAGTTAGTAGAGATATTTCCTTGAGATATTTAGAGAAAATTTCTAAACGTGCATAAAAGAGAAAGAAACTAGCAGAAATTATTTTTTTCATATAATGTATTGTTCGCCTTGGTTATGTAATTGGAGGTAACAATGAGTATGGGTTGTGGCTCGATAACAAGAAATTTTGAGCGTCAAAAAAATTTTGAAGATGCTCTTCCAGAAATAGCATTTGGTAAAGCTGATTGGGAAAGACATTTTGGGCTGATTGGAAAAGATCTTATTCTTCCTTTTAATATAGGAGAAATTCTAAAAAGCCCTTGTCCATTCTGGGAGGGGAAATTAATAGAGGAGACTCATGCATTAGCACTGATTCCTTCAACAATAAATGGTAGGCCATTAACCTTAAATGTTCTCCATGAATTAATGAAGGATCCAAAACTTGACCAACCAACACAAATTTTTGATTTTGCTGAAAATGCTAGAAATGAGTTTGGTGACATACCCGTGAAAACCCCTCATTGGATATTGATTACAAAAGATATTATTCCGAAAAGTAGGCATATTAAATCGAAACAAAGACTTACGCTGTTGGAAAATTATGAAGATTACAAAATTCCTACTCTGTTAGAAATTGTGACCGCAATGTTAGTGCACTACGTGAGCACGGGTGAAAAAATATACCCTGTTCATTATTCGATGTGTGAAGAGAAGGTGGAAGATGGATGGCATGTAGCTGTTGGACATTTTATTCAGGATGGCATGAGTGTTATTGATGGCTATAGTATGAACAATGGCGCTGGTGGTGTTCGGAGTTTACAAACTGTTTTTTGTTGAACAGCCCCTCTTGCATTCTATTGTCACGATTACTTTCGGGAAACTGCTGGTTATTTTTTATACAGTGTTTTGGGAGCGTCGCCAAATCGGCGAAAAACATAATCGCGAATCCCGCGTAGAATAGCGCGATTTTTCTGTATTTTTTCTTTTCTGTGGGGTTTGTCCTGCCGTAATACTAGTCCTAAGCGTCTCGTGATCCGGCGTAGTTGCAAGTGTTTATATTTGACTAGGGCTTCTCGAAAAAGAATTTGTTTCATATATTTGCGACGTGTTTTTCCGGAAAAGTTTTTTTCAATAAAGAGGAGGCGATTGCGCCAGGAGAAATAAGCGTGGTGCGCTTTTCCTTGAAATGAGGCGGAAACTTTATGAAAAAGAATTGCTTCGGGGCAAAGACGCATTTTGAATCCGGCGCGTTTTGCGCGCATGCACCAATCAGCCTCTTCCCAAATAAGAAAAAATCGTTCATCCAAAAGACCTACTTCTTCAAAGGCTTTTTTTGGAACAAAAAGGGCGGCTCCACAGATATAATCAAGTTCAATGGGTTCAGGGAAGAGGCTACCATCATCGCGTTTGCGGTTTCCTATAAGGCGAAAAAAGGCCTGCTTCTCATCCCAGATTCCGCCTAAGTGGTCTAAGGTGTCGGGCAGATCATAGAGGTAGAGCTTAGCTCCCCAAACAGTAAGGGGTTCCTTTTTTGCTCTCTCCACAAATGCGCGCAATATTCCAGGCTTGACGACGGTATCATTATTCAAAAGAAAGATATAATCCGTTTCACTTTTTAGCACCTTGCGCAGTGCGGCATTATTTCCTCCCGCAAATCCTAAATTTTTGCCGGTCTCAATGATCTCTACATGAGGAAACTGCTTACGTATTGCTTGAACCGAGCCATCGGTCGAGCCGTTATCGACAAGGAAGATTTTAAAAGCTTCATATTCCACCTTTTCTAAGGAATCTAAACAGCCGATGGTATCTTCTTTGCCATTCCAATTGAGAATAATGATTGAAATCAAAAGGCCTCCGCAATTTTCGAGGGTTTGATCTGTCGCATGCAGAAGGGTTCTTGGCATTTTTTCCTTAAGCAAGGCGTGCATGTAGGAGGCGCGCGCAAGATGGTTGCATTTTCATATTCGTAAGGACCGCATAAGTTTGGGTCTGTTGGGCCGAAAAGAGCAATAGTTTTTGTTTTCATAGCAAAAGCGATGTGCATGGGACCTGTATCATTTGTCAAAAAAAGATCAACGCTTTCGATTAATGCGGCTAAAGCTCGCAAGGAGAGTTTTCCTGCTAAGGAGATACTTCCGGGAAGCTCTTTTGCTACTTGTTCACAAAGCGCCACTTCCTCTTTCCCACCAGTAATCAAGATTGTCCCTTGGAAATTTTTGGCAGCTTTGGCAAACAGATGAGGGGGGTATTGTTTGAAGCGATCTTTTGCTCCGGGGTGAATTGCTAAAATAGGGCGGGGGAACTTAGCCACTTTTTTGCGTTCGTCCTCAGTTAAAAAGATCTCCATCTCACTCCCAGAAGATGGGGCTCCCATTTTTTCAACAAGGCGCAAGCGGCGTGCGATCTCATGCTCTTGGTTCTGCTCCACACATTGGGTAAGGATGCTGTCTAAACCTTTATTTATTCCTGCAGAACCAATAATGTGAGTTGCATTTGAGAGATAAGAGAGCGGCATCATCACTCTTTGCGAGATGTGAAAAATTAGAGAGACGTCTGCTTTGATCAGTTGGATTTTTTTTCGCAGGTTAGGCTCTTTTATCGTGATGAGCTGGTCGATATAGGGATTATGGAGAAGCAACTGCTTTCCCATTGGACTTGTGAGAACAGATAAATAGGCATTTGGGTTGTGTTTTTTTATGGCGCGAATGGCGGGTGTTCCCCAAAGCGTATCGCCCACACCGGTCGTAGAAAAAATTAAGTAGCGAGAAGAATTAGAGGGGTTCTTCTTGAATTGGCAGAGTTTGTGTAGGGATAGTGCTCCCTTGACTAGTGCATTTTTCATTTATTATCTTTTCAACCAGCTCTTTTACTTGCGGTAGGGTTTCGCGGTGATTCTCGTAAAACCAATTAGTGATATCCGCTGCAGCTAATTCTACTTCAGCACGGCATTTTTCATCACTTGTCATTGAGGAATCTTTGACGATATGGCCAATATCAATCTCAATCGCCTCGTCTTCGATAAAACCAAAATTTTTACAAAATTGCAGGTCGTCATCGGCGTAGCCTTTTTTACAACGAGCGACTGTTAAATCAAGATAAGAGCAAATTGACGTGAGCGCTCGTTTGATATCTCCGCTATCCATAAGTTTTTGTAGATGATCAAAGCCTAAGTTCGCGCGTTTTTGCAGGACAAACTCAAAGCGATCGATATCGATAATATCTAC
>JAJFMI010000055.1 GCA_021772235.1 Chlamydiota bacterium | reverse complement strand
AAAGTTGTGTTAGGTACATTTACGCTTGATGAAAAAAAACCTGAGTTTACAAACCCGGAAAAGCCTCTTGCTTGAAAATTAATCTTACGCTAATCTAAGCCTTTTAAATTGAAATCAAATTTTGATACCACAAAAATTTCTACTTAATATTAAACGCAATCATATCATGCCCCCTTTTTTTTCAGGACAGCGCCATCTTGGTCTGATTCTTTCGACAATGGGTTGGCTCATTTTATCCTTTATTACTATTATTCTTCCCCGACAAGTCAATCTCTATGAATCCCCTGGACTAATCAATTTATTCGCTTTTCATTTCGCTGTTGTAATCATCTTTTTTTTCTTTGGAATCCCTTACGGGTTGAAATTTTTTTCCTGCAATAATAGTCGACTAGTTCTTTTTCGAGGGGCACTTGCTGTTCTCAGTTTTTTTGGATTTATCTATGCAAAAGAATGGTCACCAAATGTCGACCACTCCTTACTCTATAGCATCGACCCTCTCTGGGTAATCCTTCTTCTTCTCATCGCAAATTACAAAATAGCGAAACTCTCATGGATTGGAATTGTTCTTTCTCTAATTGGAGTTGTGACAGTCTACTACTTTAATGCTACTGGGTGGCGTGATTTGCAAGGTTTTATATTCGGTATTTCGTCTGGCGCTGGACTTGCTGTTATCATTTTAATCACATACTCCTTGATTAAAACTGATCACACTTGTCGTATTGGCTTTTATCATGGTGTAATTGGCTGTATTTTCTCCCTCACTCTTCTCACTTATTTCTATCTGACAAATAACGTGATTGTTCCCCCATTACGTGAAATCATCATCTCTCTTTTTTTTGGCGGTGCTTTTGCTTACTCTCTTTTTTGCTTCATCCAATCAACTCTTTACGTTGAAGCTTATGCTATCGGTGCGACGGGCTACTCACTGATTTTTTTTACTGAAATTTTCAACTGGATATTAACAAGAGAACTCCTCCCTCTCTCCTCTATTATCGGCGTCTCCTTGATTGTCTTTGGAGGAATCAAAGTAGTCCTCGGCACCTACATTACAGAAGAAAAAAAGCGCTTCAGCATGTAATTCTATTTACATAATCTTAAAATATTGCTAATCTGCTTGTAAAAAGTAGTAGGTAACTATGATTAGATCCATTTTTCATCCAACGAGAATTCCATTAATGCGGGCTACGAGCACAGAAATAAGAGATTCGATCCGATCTGAAAATGGTTTTCCTCCTTTGCTAAAAACAGCAATTGATCGTATGGCTCCCAATCTTTCTTTAAAAAATGACGCATTAATTGCCGTTGGTCACCTCACACCGACCAATACAATGTTTATTCGAATGCTAATTGGTATCCTAGAACTTGATCCAAATCGAATTTTTTTCCAGCCAAAATGTTACTCGACAGACGACAACTCTTATAAAAAGATGAAAAGTTTAAATATCCACGTTGCAGAATCAGGTTTTCGATTTGATCCGATAAAAGATTACGATTCCATTTTGGGCCCTGCCGCTAAAGAGACTTTTGAGTTTGGAGTCTCACGTATATCGCAACTGCATGAAGATGGAGTTCCCACTGAAAATCTCATCTTAATGGATGATGGGGCCTACCTCACACATCCTGATGTGATTACTCCTATTTTATCCATGATTCCTAAAGACGTTGTCACGGTTGGTACAGAATTAACGGGAAATGGAATCATGAAACTCAACAAGTTTCTCACCCAACCTGATGCTTTCCTTCCAATTCCCGTGATCGATCAAGCAAGATCTCCCATAAAAGAAATTGAGATGGATATTATCGTGAAAACGATTTTACCCGTTTTTCATATGAAACTGCGAAAGTTTCTCTCACTTTTACCTGAAGCAATTCCACCAAAAATATTGATTCATGGCGGAGGAATGCTAGGTAAAAAACTTCGAACAAAGCTTTTTGGGATTTATGAAATAAAAATATACGATGAAATCCCTCATAAATCTGATTTCTCAAAAGATGAATTTGAGAAAGCATTAGCATGGGCTAATATTCACATTATTGCGCACCCAATGGAGGGCCTCACAAGTGAGCAGCGTAAAAGTTTGCATCACTGCATGATTTTCAATGTGAGCTCTGGCAATAAAGTCTTTCGCATTCCCGAAATATTAGAAGAGCATTACACTTACCACGTCCTTCCCACAAACTGCCATGAAGATGTTTTTACAAAGAAGTGTATATTTATTCCCAACGGGGGTTATCCAGGGAATTTTACAGATAATTCAAAAGACTACAATTGGGTTGATCACCATTTAACTAGAATGATTCAACTAATCGGTATTATTCAAGCGAAGCAGTTTCCTATATCAAATGGCATCGAACCTCTTAATCATCAATTAATGCGAGAGGGCATTACTTTGTGGAATGAGTTTCACGGTATAAAATATAATGACTAATTTGCTACCTTGTGAGAGATGGACGCAAAAAGTGAAATCACCAAATGGCTGGAAGGTCCCTTTGATGAAAAGACGAAAGAAGAGATTCGCCAATTACAGAAAGAGAGCCCGAAAGAATTAGAAAAATCTTTTGGCTCGACACTCAAATTTGGCACGGGAGGGATGCGCGAAATCATGGGTGTTGG
>JAJFMI010000054.1 GCA_021772235.1 Chlamydiota bacterium | reverse complement strand
GAAAAATCTATTGAAGAGCTATACAAAATGAAAGATTTTCTCATTAAAACTCTTCAAAATCAAAATTAGGTATTTTAAAATTGAAATCCATTTGCATACAGATTTAGCTTGCCTTAGGACCTACAGACTCTGATAGCAGTATCTCTTGAGCAAAGCTTTTGAAAGCTATAGCTCCTTTGCAGTTTTGTGAATGATCAAAAACTGCTTTTCCAGATATCTGTGATTCACCTATTTTGCTATTGATGGGAATTTTTGTTTCAAAAATTTTTTCTCCAAAGGCTTTTCTAACAGTTTGATAGCTCGAACGGGAAATTATGGGCCACAAGTTGTAGAAATTGATGAGTAGCCCAAGCAACTCAATTCTGTGGTTTACAATAGATCCTATCCGTTGATTTATAGACTTAAGAGTGTCTAGCATCGGGCCTAAAGTACTAATATTAAGAGGTTCTAATTTTACGGGAACAATGAGTTCAGTAGCAAATGTTAGCACGTTTGTATACAATATTTTAGATCTTGTAGAACAGTCAATTAATATGTAGTCATAACCACCAATCTCAGAAAGTTCAGTTCTCAAACGGAACTCTTTCGCATCTTGCGATGCTAGCATAGACTCCTCTTCTACTTCAATAATCGATCGGTTCCAAGGGATGATATCCAATCCCTTAACATATGTAGATTGAACACAATCATCTATGCGGACGTCGTCGCAATTAAGTAGTTCAGTCAATGAGTGAGATTCATTCGTGCAGATATTTAGTCCCAATGTAGTATTGCCTTTTGGATCTGCGTCAATTAAAAGGACCTTACGCCCTATTGTTGCTAGAGCCGCGCCTAGATTGATTGTTGTTGTACTTGTACCAACTCCACCCTTTAGACTTGCAATAGCTATCGCCCTCATGAATATCCCCCCATACTCTCTTTGAAAATCATTTTACTAAACGCATTGTTCATAAGCGAAAGTTAAGAGTCAACGAAAAAGTAGTGTCGACAAAACAGAAATGACCCTCCTTGATTGCTTCTTTAGCTGTATTCTCTAAAAAGCTTCTCCAGTGCACCTCTGCTTCCGATACACTGCAGGATATCCGGTAGTGTACCATTTAGCCTGTAAATCCCTCTAGAGGCATGTTTTTTGGCTCATCTGGCATTAAAAAAGCAAAGTGATAAAAAAGTTGACTGGAAACAAAATAGTGCTAGAATGTGTGGTGAAAAATTGGAGGATATATGACAAAATTATTTAGTTTTTTTACAGCCTTATTGATCTTTAGCTCAAGCACAGCATTTGCAAGGGAAAGCCAGAGTAGATACACAAAAAATTACGTCGCATTAAGTGAGCTTTCTTTTGACGAAAGTGGGATTAGCTTTATTGAGATGCATCAAGGTGTACAGCATGGACTAAAAGCACTACGTTTTGAATCAAGTGGTAGGTATTACTATCATGCTGGTTCTGATGAATACTGGACCTGCCCTAAATGTCTCGCAGAAAATGAAGGAAGTTATTCTGGGCGTCCATGTGGCACATGTGGTTTTCCTATTTGGAATTGAATCTTACGCGTATTCTATTCATTACGCTAACTGCTTGTACAGTATACTGTAAAGCAGATCTCTCTTCGGATGTGCAGCAAGCCCTTGAGCAAGTTCCTTTATCTGATAGAGAAGATCTTAGAGATTTTTTCCAAGGGATGCTATCACAAGGGGACTTCGCATCGGTACTGCTAGATGATAAGCCATCTTCTCTGCATGGGGGAAGTTGGTGGTTCATTCATGCAAATTCGGTAGGAGACCCGTCTTTGTTAATGTATAGAGGCTTTAAAACTTGGGAGAAATATGCACATCTTTTCCCAATGAAGAAGTTTTGTTTCATTAATAACGGATATCGAAACGGCGGTTATGAGTTTTGGTTTGCAAAGAAAAAGCATGAAAAAAATATCGTTTCGTATTTCAATAATAATGACAACGTTGATATTGAATATCACAGAAAAGTAGGCGAATTTTTGGGTATTCCTCAAAAAGATATCGAAGGCTTTTGCAAACAGATTATACTTACATATGGCTTGCAAGCACTTCCATATGAAATTAGCAAAAGGGTAGGCAAGAACACTACTAAAATAAATATTTCAGATTATCGAGAAGATTATTTTGAAAATGTCAGTAGTCAGTTGCAGGACCTGGAAAAAAAATTCAAGCTGCAGCCATCATGTGAACCTACGGAGCCATTTTCTACCACAGCCATTCATCATTATCGTACTTTTTCTGAAAGTCTGGAGTCAAAAGAAGAGTGGAAAGAAAGAGTGGCAAACTTATACAATAGCGATAGATTTTTAGAAGAAATATTAGCGATCTTAATGCAAGAATGAGACTCAAAGAAATAAGTATTTTACTAATAGGTGTTTTTGGAGGTTTTTTCTTATCAAAAAATCTAAACCATCCCACCACTAAGTCAGTAAATGAAATTAATGAAGCATTGGGAAATATGCTCTACGAAGATTTACAAAAATTTCCAAGCGAATGGGAATTTGACCAAATTGCCCAGACCATGCATGGACTTGTAAATGGGAACAGAGCTCCATTAGAAAAAAATGTTAAAGACAAACTACTTCTCGAGCTTGCGTCAACGAAAGCAGAAAGAATCTCCAGTGAAAATTTAAAAGCCGCAGAAAACTTTCTCACCAAACTCTCTTTAAACAAACAAATTCAACCAGTAGTTGATGGTAAAGTCTACATAGAAATACTAAAGCAAGGCAGTGGAGAGAAAGCACTAACATTTAACGATAAAGCGTCAGTAAGTTTCAAGCAGTTTGATATCAAAGGAGAGCTCATAAAAGACACACAGACAAAGTCATTTATTATCCCCATCTCTCGTATGATAAAAGGTTTTCAGCTTGGAATGAAAGGTGCAAAAGTTGGAGAAGTGCGAAAAATCTACATTCATCCAGAATATGGCTTTGGCAAAATAGGCCGTAGCCAAGAATCTAACATGCTATTAATTTATGAAATTTCTGTAGAAGAGATCATTCCAGAAGATAGATTTTGAATCTAACATGTCTACCATTCCGTCATGTTGGCACAACAACCAGTTCCGTTTGTTTCAGCGAAAAAAATGCAATTTTCTAAATCAATTCGAACCTATCGATAAAAGGATGCTTCTTATTATTTATTTTAGATATTATGAAAATATATTATGGATGTTTTTAAAGATAATTTTATTGGTTTTTGTAA
>JAJFMI010000053.1 GCA_021772235.1 Chlamydiota bacterium | reverse complement strand
CGTTCTTCATCTTTTGTGAAGCGCGATAAAAACTCGGCTAAGAAATTTGGCAAGCCTTGCACGTGCAAAATCGCCTCTTCCAGCTCGCCGCGAAAGAGATTTCCTTTCGGGTTAAATGCCTCATCACGCAATAAGTGGAAGACGTTTTCCACATCAAAGTAGTTGCGCATTAGTGCTACTTGTTTGAAATCTTCTTTGTGCAAGTTCATCGCAAAAAGTTCCATCAAGCCGCTGAAAGTAATTTCCAGCTCTTGATCCAACTTGATATCGGGTAGCGATGCAGCAACAAAGTAGTAGTTTTTCATCTAAAAAGCTTGGCTTTCAACTCCTCAGATACAAATTCGGTTACAAGGCGCGTGAGTGCTTCGCTGCTCATATCAAGTGTTAAATGCTCTTTCACAATTTTCACTTTTGCACCGCCGGTGAAGTCGGCGAGCTGCACGCTCTCTTTTTTTAATTTTTCGAGCACAGTTGCGGAAAGCCCTTTGATCACTTCTTCTTTACTCACAGATTGAGGAATAGAGGCGAGAAGATCGATATCGAGACCCTCTTTCTCTATGGCTTTTACAAGAGCATCGATCACTTTTGCAATAACATTGCTCTCAGCGCTTACATTTTGCACGCTGCGCAGAATTTCCTGATCAAAGAGTTTTTCTTCAATTTCTTGCTTAAGTGCGAGAAGAGTTTGCTTTCCAGCTAAGCTCAAAGAAGAATCAAAAACTTTGCGCTCTTCCTCCATTTTGCCGCGAGCATCATTCATCATTGACTCCGCTTCAGCACGCGCGTTACTTAAGATCTCTTCGCGCTTTACTTGTGCCTCTTGTAAAATCTTCTCCGCTTCGTTTTTGGCTGGGTCCAATGTCTCTTTTTTCAATAAGTCGCACAACTTTTGTACACGCTCTTTCCCACTCTCTAAATCACTCATACACCTCTCCTAGAAAGCAATCATATACGATTAAGAGTTAAATTTCTAGACAAAAGGTTTGGGCTTTGGCATAGTGGGGTGCCAATGAAAGGTTTACTTGTCATCACTTTATCGATTGCTCTAGGCTTCACCACTCTGCACGCAGAAGAAGCGATTCCCACTCCCTCAAAAGTGGCTGATGAAGCGATTAGTTCTTCCATGATCGGCTGGGGAATTGCCCTCGCAATCGGGATTACAGTTTTAGCCATTGTTTTAGGCTCCAATGATAATTCCCACGCTCATACTGACTCTTAGCACCTTTGCACCACCTAGCGGATGGCGCGCTCAAGACCCAACTACTCTCAAATATTCCAGCGTCAGTTACATCGCTAAAAAAACACGCGGATTTACTCCCTCGATCAATTTGGCCAGCGCGCCCACAACACTCTCATTAGAAGAGTACACCAACGAAGCGATCAAAATGCATCGCTTAAATAAATTCGGTACTTGCGACCGCATCGGAACATTGCGCACATTATCAGGCGAAGGCAATCTGCTCAGAATTGAGCGCCAGCTCGCATGGGGCAAAGTTGAACTGATGCAATATTTGCAAGTCAATAACGGCAAAGCCTACATCATGACCGCTAGCGCAAAAAAAGAACATATCCAAAATGTGCGAAGCGAAGTGACAAAAAGCTTTCGCTCCCTCGAAATTTTTGATGATTACCAGCAATCTGCGGGTCGTAAAAGCTACAAGCTGAAAGAGCTGATAAAAAAAGAGAAAAAACAGATGCGCCTCCCAACGCGCGTTTCGATGCCCATTGTCGTTCCGCGATTAAAGTTATTGGCAGCTTTTTGCAAGAAAGAATTGCCTGAAAAAGGGCCCTACTGGCATGCTTTGTTTCTCAAACAGATAGCAAAAGAGATCATCAATGAAAAAAATACTAAGCAGCCTACTCGTCCTGGTCCTTCCCCTAATCGCGGATCAGGAAGTGCCCCCTGGTGAAGATGAAGTTATCGTCCCTGCAGAAGCAGTAGAATACACACCACCTGAAGAAAAAAAAGCCTCACGCTCATGGAAAACCGCAGGAATGGTCATTTTTACCATCGTAACTATCACCGCTGGAATTGCCGTCGCCTCTTCCAACAATGGCAGCTCTGTTTAATCCTTTTCGGATGTAGCTCCCCGGCAACTCATATGCGTACGCAAGATTACACTACCTCTTGCCTGCGTCAAATTTTGGGAGATAAAGAGCTCGGCCTTACTCTTGAAATTGTCAAATTTGATGATCAAGTACACTATTTTCTTATCCCCAATTCTGGTACATTCACAACCCCTGATATCCTCATTGACAATACCCTTTTCTCTTGCAACCTTCTCCGAGGAGGAGAAAAACTCCTCCTCACCGATAGCGCCACCCAATATCTATTAAACCGTGACTCCCCCACCATTAAAACTGATTTTTGCCATGCGGATAAAATCAACAAATTGGAGCAAATTGCAAAAATCCCCTTCACTTTTCCCAACGTTGTACTCGACTTAGAATCATAAAAATTCTATCATGAAAAGAAAAAAGGGCAAACATGAGTAAGCTAAATAACCTACAAAAACATTCTGTAATCGTTGCTGATTCTGGAGAAATTGAAGAGATAAAAAAGTATCATCCAACCGATGCGACAACTAATCCTTCTCTCATCCTCGCCGCATCCGAAAAGCCTGAATATCGCCCCCTCGTTGATGATGCTATAGCTTACGGAAGAACAATGGGAGGATCCGCCTCTGAACAGATGGAAAACATCCTCACCAAAGTTTTCGTCAACTTTGGCGTAGAAATCCTCAAACACGTGCCGGGACGCGTTTCCACAGAAGTAGACGCGCGCCTCTCATTTGATATTGAAGGAAGCTTGAAAAAAGCGCATCAATATATCGACCTCTACAAACAAGCCGGAATTCCAAAAGAGCGTATCCTTGTTAAACTCGCCTCCACATGGGAAGGCGTGCAAGCAGCAAAGCAACTTGAAAGTGAAGGGATCCACTGTAACATGACTCTTATGTTTTCTCTCGCACAAGCGATCGCCTGCGCAGAAGTAAATGCCACACTCATCTCCCCCTTCGTCGGTCGCATTCTAGATTGGTATAAAAAAGCTGAAGGACGTGAAAGTTATCCTGGACCGGAAGATCCCGGTGTCCTATCCGTAACAGAAATCTACCATTACTATAAAAAGTTCGACCACAAGACTCAAATTATGGGTGCATCTTTCCGCAACGCAGATGAAATACTCGAGCTAGCCGGCTGCGATCTCATTACCATAGCGCCGAAACTACTTGGCGAGTTAGAAAAAATGGAAGGCGACGTGCCAGTTAAACTAACACCTGAAGCAGCGAAAGCCTCCCCCATCGAAAAGCTTGCTATTGATGAAAAAGCCTTCCGCTGGCACCTCAATGAAAATCCAATGGCGACAGAGAAACTTGCAGAAGGCATCCGCAAGTTTGCCGCTGACACCGTTAAGCTTGAAAAGGTTCTGGGAACGCTCTAGAAAAATCCTCTTCAAACGTTTTGCACGCGTTATAAACAGCGCGTGCTTTTTTTTCAAATTCTTCAAGTGGAGCTTCATTATCTTTGGGAATAATCCCCAATCTGAATTGCGTTGCATTCACAAAAAAATCATCTAAATTACCCATTTCTTCATTCACTGGTTGAACATTCTCAGCAACCCACTCTCTCATTTTTCCCATCTCTTCAAAAGTAATGCTATTTCTTCCAGCTAAGTCCTTAAAAACTTTTTCATCAAACGCTTTTTCTTGCGGATCTAAAACCTCTTGCAAAACTTTTAGCATGTTCACATTGATCGCTTCATTAGCACCACATACACTGTCGATCCACGAAAACTTCTCATCAATAGAAGGAAATTCCATATACCCTTTTGCAAAAAATTCTAATTTTGCTTTCAAATCATGGTTTTGGCATTTCGCTGCCCTATTCTTCCATAAATTTAAAGCAGCAGGAAATTGTATGTAAACCCGTACAAACGCTTTTATCGTGGAAACAAGTCGCTGTAACAACCCATTATTACTCTTCCAGCAGTCAGCTATAGGGGTTATTTCTCTGCTCGACCATAATTTACAATTTGACAGTGGAGATGCAACAGTAGAAATCAAATCTTTTCGATTAAGAATCGTCTTAGCAACAGCATCTACCCCTGCAATTAACACTTTATTCTCATCCGCAATTTGATAATAGGGATGACTCGGCTTAACTAAATTCTCTGAATTACGGGAAAGACAAATTTCTTTTCCTGGAGTTTCATCACACGCTGTTTCTTGATCGCGAAAAATAGAAGTGAAAAGCCGGTGCAAATCGAGCACACGCAACGCCCCCACATCCAATTCACCTTCTGCATAACGACCTGCTAAAGTCTCAAAACACTCTTCTAAACACTCCTTCTCTTCAAAGATAAACTCCATCCCTTGTTCTTCAGTTAGAACTTTAACTGCATCATTATGTTTATCATCAAAATCAGGAATCAAGTGTGGCAGTTCCTCAAGATCTTCACTCTCTGCCCTATGTTTTCGACTCCACTTACCTAAATCGTTCAATAATTGTGGACAACCTTCTTTAAAATCACCTGATGCAATATGCAATTCGACTGTATTAAAAAGATCCTTTAAAATTGTAAAAGCATCATTATCCCATTCTTCTTTTATTAATTTTTGATATTTTTCATTAAAATCACTTCCAAAAGTCTCCTGATTAACATTCTCTACATCAGTACGAAAAGTAATCATATTATGACCATGAACAGCTTCAGGAAGTTCACTCAAAACTAGAGTCCTATCCTCTTTATTTTTCTTCCATAATCCTAAGTTATTAATGAGCTGTTGATAATTACATTTAGCAATACCACTAAAACTTTCAAGCCTGGAAACAAATTCATTCAATTTTTCAGAAAAACTCACCTCATCTAAAGATTCATCATTAAACAATAACTCTCGCAATTCATCATATTCTTGATTAATGCCCTTCAAACTTTCTAAATGGGCGTGTTTATCTTTAAACGAATTCGTTCTTTTTTCCTGTAGCCTATTTGTCGCTTCCTCAAAATCTAAAGACAACCAGATCTGAACTTTGTCCTGAACAATCTCAAAAACACGTTCAAAATAGGTTTTGGATAATCCCTGCTCATCAGCTTGAATATCTGTCCACCCAATAGTTTCAAGCAGAAAAGGAACTGGCTTCACTAAACCATCTAAAGTCATAAGACGATTTTGCAGAGTAACTGATGAAAATGATAATTGCATAAGAGAACCTCATTAAAATTGAGAGCAAGTTAACAGAAAACAAATATTAGGTAAAGAAAAACGCGAATAGCGGCAGCGCGACAGCGCAAGCCAAGGGTTCAAGAGGCAAAAACAGAAGAATGGAAACAGAAAGATAAGCGCGGGTAGCGGTAGCGCGACAGCGCTAACCAAGGGATTCATATCAGGAAGCAAAATGAAAAAACCGCCGCTATGACAGTGTAAATAACACGGCTTAGCGGCGGTTTTTTTATTTGGCAAAGCGAGATGGAGACCAATCTCCCATTCCTTGCTTAACTAAAAGAAAACTCAAGTTCTTCTTCGTCTTCTGCCTCTAGGATCGCTCTGGTACGATGTCTGTAACCAAAATAGCCTGTTCCACACGGCACCATATGGCCCGTAATGATCGAAGCTTTCGGATCGAAGAGATTATCCACTTTTCCTTCTGCAGCGCCATCTGTTAGGACACGCGTTGTTTCCATAAAGGAAGCAGCAGAGACAAAACTATCTGTTCCAAGAGAGGCCTTGGTAATTCCAAGGAGTACAGGCGCAGCAGTAGCTGGCTTCCCGCCCTCATCGAGAACTTTTTTGTTCTGAATGTGGAAGTTCTTCTTGTCAACATCTTCGCCGTAGAGGAAGGTCGTGTCGCCTGGATCGGTGACGCGCACTTTCTGTAGCATCTGGCGGATGATCATTTCGATATGCTTATCGTTGATATCCACACCTTGGAGGCGATAGACTTCTTGAATCTGGTTCACAAGATACTTTTGTAGTTCGCGAACACCGCAAATATCGAGAATCTCGTGCGGATCAACAAGGCCGTCTGTTAGTTCTTGGCCTTTGATTACAGAGTCTCCTTTCTGCACGATCAAGTGTTTAGAAAGTGGGATGAGGTGCTCCTCTTCCATTTCTGACTCAGGATCGCGAACAGTGACGATTCGCTTGTTTTTCTGAACGCCTTTGATATCGACGAGTCCATCGATTTTAGCGATTTCAGCAGCATTGCGCGGTCGGCGCGCTTCAACAAGTTCTGCCACACGCGGTAGACCACCAGTAATATCCTTAGTACGAATCGCTCCGCGCGGCATACGCGCTAGGATGCTACCTGCAGCTGCATTCTGCCCCTCTGCAACAGAGAGGAAGGCACCAGATGGAATAGCATAGGTTCCTATGAGTTCTTCATATTGGCTATCTGCATAGATCATGATCTGTGGGTGAAGTTCCCCACGATGTTGTTTAACAACGATTTCACTCTGACCAGTCTGTTTGTTGACGTCGCGTTGGGTCGAAATCCCTTCAACGAGATCTTCAAATTTAACAAACCCTGGTCTTTCGCAAATAATCGGTACGTTATGCTGTTCCCATACGGCAACACGTTGGCCTTTTGCAACTTTAGCACCATCCTCAACGAGGATCTGTGTTCCTAATTGAATTGGGAATGATTGCAGGGCTTCAATTGATTTAGTCGAGAGGAGTTTTTTGCACTCTTCAAGTGTACGACCTTCATCTTTAACAAGGTGCAGCATCCCGTTTTTATTGAGGGCTAGCCAGACGCCATCTTCGTTTTTTACTGTTCGAAGGTCTGTGTAGATGAGGATAGAATCATTATCTGCTTCAATTTCAGGTGAAGCGGAAGCAGAGGCGATACCACCTAAGTGGAATGTACGCATCGTCAACTGTGTTCCCGGTTCCCCGATTGATTGTGCTGCAATAATTCCAACAGCTTCTCCTTTCGCTGCTCTCTGGCTATTAGCTAGGTTAATGCCGTAGCACTGAGAACAAACGCCGCGCTTGCTTTCACAAGTTAGTGGGGAGCGGAATCTTACTGATTCAATTCCAGCATCATCAATTTTTTCTGCCTTCTCTGCAGTTAGGATTTCTCCTGCCTTTCCAAGAAGTTGTGTAAGATCACCTGGCTGGTAAATATCTTCACAGATTGTACGTCCAAGTAGTCGATCTTTTAGCGGCAGAAGTTCTTCCTGTCCTTGTGTAATCGCACAAACTTCAATTCCTCCAAGCGTTCCGCAATCACTTTCTGTAATCAGAACATCTTGAGCAACGTCAACAAGTCGACGTGTGAGGTAACCGGAATCGGCGGTTTTCAAGGCGGTATCGGAAAGTCCTTTTCGCGCTCCGTGTGAGGAGATAAAGTATTCCAATACGCTCAATCCTTCTCGGAAAGATGCGGTAATCGGGTACTCGATAATTTCCCCAGATGGTTTTGCCATCAAACCACGCATCGCTCCCAGCTGTTTAAGCTGTGTTTTATTACCACGAGCACCAGAATCAATCATCATAAAGAGTGAGTTAATATCTGTTCCGCGCACTTGGCTAATCAACTTATAGAGGGCATCAGAAACTGTATCAGCAGCTTCTGTCCAAATACTAATGATTTTAGAGTGACGCTCACCGTCAGTAATCACCCCTTCTTCGTACTGCTTGCGTACTTTTTCTACTTGTTTGTAAGCAGAAGCGAGGGATTTTTCTTTAATTTCAGGTTTGTAAACATCTTGTACACCCATCGAAGTCGCCGCTTTTGTAGCAGAGCTAAAGCCAAGGCGTTTAATATCATCAAGGAATTGTACAGTGCGCTCTAAGCCTACTTTTTTGTAGGTATTGAGAATGAGGTTACTCATCTCATTTTTACGAAGGGCGTAGTTTTGGAAACCGAGTTCCTTTGGAACGATTGAGTTAAAGAGAACACGTCCAGGTGTAGTCACAATAATGCTACCATCAATGCGCACTTTGATCTGCTCATGAATGTGCAAACCATTTCCTGTATCGTCCTGTCTTGTATCTTTCGCTTCTTTTCTATTGCGGTTGTAGCTGATTCCTGCATTGAGTACGTATTGGACATCTTCTAAAGATGCAAATACTTTTGTTATCTCTTCATGCTCTTCAGGTATGAAGATAGGATCGTGCATGAGGTAGTAAAGTCCGAGGATCATATCCTTAGACGGTACTGCAACAGGCTTTCCTGAAGATGGTAGGAAGATGTTATCCGGTGCCATCATGAGCATTTTTGCCTCAAGCTGCGCTTCTACAGAAAGTGGCACGTGCACAGACATGGTATCGCCATCAAAGTCGGCGTTAAAACCAGTACATACGAGTGGATGAACGCGAATCGCTTTTCCTTCAATGATGACGGGTTCAAAGGCTTGAATCCCCAATCTGTGAAGTGTTGGCGCGCGGTTCAATAGAACAGGATGTCCTTTAATTACGTCTTCTAAAACGTCCCATACTTCCGGCGCTTCGCGCTGGATCATCTTTTTTGCAGAGCGAATTGTATAAACAAAGCCTTGGTCTTTAAGACGCTTTACGATGAAAGGTTCAAAGAGTTCTAAGGCCATACGTTTTG
>JAJFMI010000052.1 GCA_021772235.1 Chlamydiota bacterium | reverse complement strand
TAAAAAATTTCTTTTGCTCTACTTTAAAATATGTTATATAAAAGTATAGGGTTAATGCTGTTTATTCAGTTAAATGCAATCAAATTAAAACAGCATTTTAAAAGATTAACCGATTTATTTGCAAATGGATGATCCAATTTCTTACGTAAATCTCTCAAGTATGCAATATATTGATACGCTATATGCTGCATATTTGCAAGATTCAAATTCTGTTGACGTGAGTTGGCAGCGGTTTTTTGAGGGGATGCAATTTGCTGAAAAGTTGCCCCAGGCTGCAGGTGGAGGGGAGTTGCGCGTGGCGCGTTTAATCGATGCTTATCGAATTTTCGGCCATAAACTTGCAAAAATCAATCCAATTGCGATTGGTAGTCAGCTTGATGTGCCAGAACTTACTATTGAAAATTTTGGTTTTACAAATTTGGATGAGGTGGTTCCAACGTGTGGGCTCCTCAATCAAGCAAAAGCTCCGATTAAAGATTTGATTAGCGCGCTCGAAGCGATTTATTGTGGCACGATCGGTTTTGAGTATATGGGTTTGCAAAATCCGGAACTGGAAGCGTTTATCCAGGCGCAGATTGAGCCGCAAATCCCTTCTTTAACCAAAGAGGAGCGACGAGAAGCTTTAGTCCATCTTAACCGTTCTGAAGTGTTTGAATCATTTATTCAGATGAAATTTCCGGGACAGAAGCGTTTTTCACTTGAAGGTGGCGAGACGCTCATTCCGATGCTCTTTGAAATTTTTGAGACTGCTGGCGAATTAGGCGTGCGTGACGCCCTTTTAGGAATGGCCCACCGGGGACGTCTCAATGTTTTAACAAACGTTCTAGGCAAGCCGTATAGTGCGATTTTTCACGAATTTTCAGCCGGTCACTTTCCTAAAACGTGGGAGGGAAGCGGTGATGTGAAATATCACAAAGGTTACAAGCGTAAGGTTAAACTCCGAGGTGGGGAAGAATTTTCTTTAGAGCTGGCTGCCAATCCCAGTCATTTAGAGGCGGTTGACCCAGTAGTTTTGGGTGCAACGCGTGCGCGCCAAAATGGACGTAGCCAAAAAAATTCGGTTTTGCCAATTTTGCTTCATGGTGATGCGGCAATTGCTGGTCAGGGAATTATCTACGAAACTCTACAATTTTGCCGCTTAAAGGGCTATGAAACGGCGGGAACGCTCCATATTGTCATCAACAACCAAGTCGGTTTTACTGCCTCAAATGAAGAGGCGCGCTCAAATCTCTACTGCACTGATATTGCAAAAGCGTTTGGTGCTCCTGTTTTTCATGTAAATGGCGAGGATCCTGAAAGTGCGGTTTATGTGGCAAAACTTGCTGCGCAAGTGCGCCAGAAATTTGGCTGTGATGTCTTTATCGATCTGAGCTGTTATCGCAAGTATGGCCACAATGAATCAGACGAGCCCAGTTTTACGCAGCCGCGCGAGTATAAATTGATTCGATCGCGCGCTAATGTGCGCGATCTTTTTGGGAAAAAGCTTGTTGAGGCTGGTGAGCTAAGTGATGTGGAAGTAAAAGCGCTCGTTGATGATTTTAAGAGAGAACTTGAAACAGAGCTTGCGATTCCTGAAAAACAGGAGGAATCTTCAGCACCTATTGATCCTTTTGTTTCAGTTGAAACAGCGCAGCCTGCAGATCAGCTTAAAAAATTTGCAGAGCAATTTTGCAGCATGCCAGAAGGGTTCCATCCTCATCCGAAATTGGAAAAATTGTTTGAGCAGCGCTTGCAGATGGTTTCAGGAAATCCAGATGAAAAACGGATCGATTGGGGAATGGGGGAGTACTTAGCCTACGCGACGCTTTTGCAAGAAAACATCTCCATACGTATCTCTGGGCAGGATTCGCGCCGCGGCACTTTTTCACATCGCCATGCGGCACTTATCGATCAGGAGAGTGGTCAGGCCTATTTACCACTTGAGAAAATTTCCAATGCGACTTTTGAAGTGCATAATTCGCCGCTCTCTGAGTACGGTGTTATGGGCTTTGAGTATGGATTTAGCTTGGAAAAACCCGACGGATTAACAATTTGGGAAGCGCAGTTTGGTGATTTTGTGAATGGTGCGCAAATCATCATCGACCAGTTTATCGCTTCTGCTGAACGGAAATGGGGACAGTTTGCCCCGCTTGTTCTGTTTTTACCGCACGGTTATGAGGGTCAGGGACCAGAACACTCATCTGGACGCATCGAGCGCTTTTTGCAAGTGGCGGGAAATGATTCGATTTTCATCTGCAATGTCACGTCGCCTGCACAAGAATTTCATTTACTTTGTCGCCATGCTAAACTTCCCTTTAAGCGCCCACTTGTGATCTTTACGCCCAAGGCGCTTTTGCGTTTTGCGCCTTCGCTTTCCTCTGTTCATGACTTTTCGCAAGGCACCTTTGAAGAGATCCTTGATGATCCGGCGCAAAAAACGACTGCAAAAAAGTTGCTGCTCTGCTCAGGAAAAGTCTATTATGACTTGGTTGAAAAACGCGGTGATCAAGATATTGCAATTGTACGCGTTGAACAGCTCTACCCGCTGCATACGGAAAAACTCAAAAAAATTGTAGACAAATACGCGCAGATCGAAGAAGTTATGTGGGTACAAGAGGAGCATGAAAATATGGGAGCTTGGGAGTTTGTGCGGCCGCATTTTATGGCGCTATTTCCCGAGAAAAAACTCTCATACGGTGGACGCGGACGCAGTAGTGTGACGTCTGCTGGAACAATTGCTCTTCATAAAAAAGAACAAGCTGAATGGCTTGAGAAGGTATTTTCATGAAAATTGAAATCAAAGTTCCTCCTGCGGGAGAGTCGGTAACCGAAGCACAAGTGGCTAGCATCATTGCCGCAAATGGCACGCATGTTGAGAAAGATGCAGAAGTCTTAGAAATCGAAACAGAAAAAGTGAACCAGGTTTTGCATGCGCCGGCAAGCGGGACTTTAGAGCTTTCTGTAAACGTGGGCGATACGGTGCAAATTGGGCAAGTCGTGGGAAGTGTCGATTCGGAAGGAGCGGCTGCGCCTGCGCCTGAAGTAAAAAAAGAAGAACCCAAGTCAGAACCTGCACCGCAACCAAAAACAGAAGGGCCTTCTGCTCGCATTATGCCCGATGATTATCTCAAGAAAAAAGAAGAAACTCCACAAGAAGCTCCTCCAGAAATAAAACCGGTGCCGACTACTGATCAGACGCGCAAACGCATGTCAGGTTTAAGAAAGACCATTGCAAAACGCCTTGTCGAAGTGAAAAATCAGACCGCGATGCTGACAACATTCAATGAAGTCGATATGCAAAAAGTGATTGAAGTTCGTGCGAAGGAGAAAGAGACATTTGAGAAGCAGCACGGAGTGCGCCTTGGCTTTATGTCCTTTTTTGCAAAAGCGTGCGTCCAGGCGCTAAAGAAATTTCCTGAGATCAATGCCTATCTCGAAGGTGACGAAATCGTTTATAATAACCACTACAATTTGAGCTTTGCCGTTTCTACAGAAAAAGGCTTGATGGTGCCGGTATTGCGCAACTGCGAAAATCTCTCATTTGCGGAAATTGAAGGTGGCATTGCAGAATATGCGAAAAAAGCGCGCGAAGGAAAAATCGGAATTGATGAACTCAAAGGTGGCACATTCACTATTACGAACGCAGGGAAATTTGGTTCACTCTGCTCAACACCCATCTTAAACCCGCCGCAGAGCGCGATTTTAGGCATGCACAATATCGTCAAACGCCCCGTGGTCGTTGATGATGAAATTGTGATTCGTCCGATGATGTATTTAGCGCTTAGCTACGATCACCGCATTGTTGATGGCGAGCAGGCTGTAAGCTTTCTGATGCACATTCGCAAAAACTTGGAGGAGCCAGCTCGATTAATGCTGGATTTCTAGATGGAATATGATGTTGTTATTATTGGAGCAGGACCTGGCGGTTACGTCGCCGCGATTCGCGCAGCGCAGCTGGGCTTAAAAACAGCTTGCGTGGAAAAAGATCCCAAACTTGGCGGCACCTGCTTAAATGTTGGCTGTATTCCCTCAAAATCTCTTTTGCACTCTTCTGAACTCTACCATCAAATCCTGCATGGGGCAGGCGATCACGGGATTGATGCGAAACCTACCCTTGATTTTAGCAAAATGATGGCGCGCAAAAAAGGCGTTGTGGAACGCTTTAATCGTGGTATTGAGATGCTCTTTCAGAAAAATAGCGTCACAAAAATCATCGGAGAAGCGCGTTTTAAAGATGCCAATACGATTGAAGTGAATGGCGAGGAAATCAAAGCGAAAAACTTTGTTATCGCAACTGGTTCAGAACCGACCCCACTGCCATTTCTCCCTTTTGATGAGAAACAGATCCTCTCTTCAACAGGAGCCTTAGCACTTAACGAAGTACCGAAAAAAATGGTTGTGATTGGTGCGGGCGTAATTGGAGTAGAACTCGGATCAGTTTATGCGCGACTTGGAACGGAAGTGGAATTTGTCGAATTTCTCGATCGTGTCTGCCCCCCACTTGATAAAACACTTTCCAAAGAGTTTCAAAAGATCCTCGAAAAACAGGGCTTAACATTTCGTCTCTCAACAAAAGTTGTCGATGCCAAAATTGAGGGAGATGTTACCCTTACATTTGAAAACAAAGAAACAGTGACCGCAGAAAAAGTGCTCGTATGCATCGGCCGCAAACCATTTACAACAAACCTCAATTTAGAAGCGCTGAATATAGAAACTAATCGTGGGATGATTTCTATAAATGGGCGTTTTCAAACATCCATTCCCAATATCTATGCAATTGGCGATGTTGTTGATGGCCCTATGCTCGCACACAAAGCCTCTGAAGAGGGCGTAGCCGTCGCAGAAATTATCGCTGGAGAAAATCCCCATCTCAACTATTTAGCCATACCGAGCGTTGTCTATACATTCCCCGAGGTCGCAGCTGTAGGATTTACTGAAGAAGAGCTCAAAGACAAAAAAATCAAATATAAAGTTGGCGGTTTTCCCCTCAAAGCCAACTCCCGCGCCGTAGCTATCGGTGAAGAAGAAGGCGTTGTAAAACTTTTGGCAGATGATGCAACCGGAATGCTTCTTGGGATGCATATTATCGCTCCCCATGCAGGGGAACTGATCCATGAAGGCGCCCTCGCGATTGAAAAACGCGCTACCGTATTTGATATCGCTAATTGCTCACACGCTCACCCTACTCTAGCTGAAGCGATAAAAGAGGCCGCCCTCTCTATCGTAAAAAAGGCGATTCACATATAATAGCCCCTTATGGCTAAGATTATTTTTAATGACGACGAAGAAGCAGTAGTAACTGATGGCGCGCCCATCAAAGCTGCCTGTGAAGAAGCGGGCGTGCCCTTTGCCTGTGAAGAGGGTGTTTGCGGTACTTGTATCGTAGAAGTTGAAGAAGGTATGGAAAATCTTACTGAGTTTACCGAAGAAGAATTTGATTTTCTCGGCGAGCAAGAGCAAGAGCGCCTCGCCTGCCAATGCCGTATTAAAGGCGGCTGCGTAAAGGTGACATTTTGATTACAAAAGAGATGACCATTGCGGATATCTTTGAGAATTTTCCGCAAAAGAGTCAGAAGCTCGCGCAAGAATTGACACGTCACGGTCTGCAGTGTGTGGGATGTTCTGCCGCAACTTGGGAAACTTTAGAAGCGGGTGTCTTTAGTCATGGCAAAAATA
>JAJFMI010000051.1 GCA_021772235.1 Chlamydiota bacterium | reverse complement strand
TGCAAAAACTTGCATCTTTCCGTCAGCCGGATTATAGCTAACAAAAGGTTTCCCACTTATCTTCTTACTGAGGGAATTATGGTGCCATCGACTAGGAGCCGGATGAATATTTAATTGACCATTTGCAATTCCTGCTTCTATTTGACTAATAGAACACCCGGCTAAATATTTTTTCCAATAGTGACTAAAAGTATCGGGATCAGGTTCAAGCCCATTTATCCTATAAGCGTTCACAAGATCAATAAAACTACGTTGAATGGAGTAAGCTTCCTTTTCCAACGGGTTATTTTTGGGGGAGTCAAATCCTCCAACAGCCCAACCACGAAAATAGTCGTAACCAAAATTATGTAACCTTTCACCATTGGCTCGGTATTGCTTTGTGTGAACAAGTTCGTGCAACAAAAGTGCCATCTGCTGAAATGAGTTAGATTTTGAACTTCCGACATAAATCCTATACCCATATGTTTGTGCTTCTGCATCAGTAAGTTTTAATGAATATTTTTTTCCCCAAATACGTACCGAACCCAACTCGTCTGCAAGACGAGCGTTATAAATAATTTCTGCCCCCTTTACCCATTCTCCTAAAATTGGCGCAATAAACGATTGTTGTTTTGAAGAGAGAGCATAAGACTCAGACCCTGAGTGCCTCACTTCCATTGTACCAGCTGCTGTGACATAAAATGCTCTTCCAGCTGCACCACTAATTTCTTCTTTTATTCCTGCATATCCAGAAGTTGAAGCTAAGCTAACCGCCAAAAAAATGCAAAAATTACCTAATCTTGAAAATTTCTCTTTATACAAAAAACAGTTCATAATTCCTCCTAAGAATTTGATTAATGCTTTTCCTTCTGAAAGGCTATCAAAAATTTTTTCTTTAAGCAAGTTTTTTATAAAACATTTAAAATTGAAAATTTGGTGCCTCTTGTTCTAGACCCGTACAAAAATAACAAAAATTTCCGGAAAAATTAAAAGAGAAATTTCTTAGCAAAAAGATAGTTTTCATAGAAACAGAGCCTCGTAAAATGCTTTGTTATCCATGCAGCTTTTTGCTTAGTGATATGTTTATCGGCCTCTATAAAGAAAATTGTGTGCATAGGCCGCCTTATGCAAAGAGTACGTAATCCTATCAGCAGAAATCCTAAGCAACGAGACAAAACTCACACAATGGATTCAAAAACCCATTACCTATGTTTCCAAACTTCCGGTCAAACTCCCCAAAAAGAAACAAAAAGTTTCCTAAATTTCTAATGCTTACGATGCGCGAAGCGGCGTAGCGGATTCTTATCGCAAAGCAAAATTGCAGCGCAGGAGAGCTGGGGTAGTGCTTTGCACACCCCCGAACCGAGCACGCGATTTAGCGAAGCGAGAAGGAGACGAATTTATTCTTCTTTGACGATATATCGCTTGTGCGACTCCTCACTCCACCTGCGATAAGTGCACGGATCCTCCCCATAACGACTATCTTTTGCTAGCTCCGATGTAGAATGAACGACCGTATCAAACGGCGCGTCAAAAAAGAGCGCTAAAGTAAATCGCTCCACATTGCCACTGGCTTTGTGTACGCGATGCTCTGTCGCCTTAATCGCATCGTTGGAAACAACTTGGCCAAACTCCCCTACTTGAAAAAAGAGCACATCGGGATCATTCGCAACGACCTTTTTAAATTCGGAAGTGTCTTTTGCGCGCACAAAAAGCCCTGCCTCCTTAGGTTCTTCCACTCTTTTGCCATCAACAAAATAGAAGGCGGGAAGAAGAGTTGTGAAAAGCCCATGATCATAGTGCGCGCCGCACCAGTAAGGGTTGTCAATATTGCTCTCAGTACTTTTTCGATAATGCAGCATTCTGCCACAGCGCGACGTCTCTTTTATTCCTTGTTCATCAATAAATTGGAAAAGTCCGATCGCCCGCATTACTTTTCTCGCAGTTGAGGACATTAAGCTCGCAATTTCCTGAAACGGCGTATTGATGTCGATCTCATTTGGCCATTTATTCTCCACACAATCTGGCTCAAAAGCATAATAAGAGACTTTTAGATCATCGCGCACCCAGCTACCATCAGGTCGCTGGAATTTTTCTTTTCCCCTCTCATAGCCTAGGAAAGTTTCTCCAAGAGAGTGATCTGGCGCGCTACGCTCTTTAGCCTCTTCAGGAAGAGCGCAAAAGGCACGAAACGCGTTGAGATAATTGGAGACTTTTTCCTGATATCCTGGGATACCGCGTATTCCAATAATCCCTTTTTTAAAGAGTGCATTATTTAGTATCTTTATCGCCTCGGGCTTTTCAGATATAAAATTCTCGTATGAAATAATATCGATTGGAAACTTTTCTGCACTTGTTAGTTTACAAACTAACATCAAACCTAAAACAATAAACTTTCTCACTACACCCTCCGATTATTTAACGGGCGATTGTAGCTTACTTGAGCAAAATCTGCAAGGTTCTGAGATCATCAAGGTTTTGCACGGCCATGCGCGCTTCAATGTCATAACAAAAATCTCCCTCTTTTAGAGGGAATACTTTTGTTACAACACCAGCGGTGAGTCCTTCGGGAAAAATGCCGTCCATCCCAGTTGTAATAAGAAGATCGCCCAAACGAAGAATTTCACCTGAAAGGGGTCTTGAGGGACCTTTTTCATCAGCGCGATCGTAATTAAAGCCTGTACCGCGCAAGAAAAGTGAACATTTACGCCATAGCGGTGAACCGCTTCCGTGGAGCTCACCTTTGGCAAGTTCTCTATTTTCACAATCTTGAATCAGTTTGTTATCAAGTAGAGCAAGATGTTGCAGGGTTTCTTTTTTTTCACTCTCGTCTGCAAAAAGATAATCTAGGTGCGGGAGGGTGTTTAGAAGAGTTTGCACTTGCGCATGAGCTAAACGATGTTGAGAGTTGCCTCGATTTGCGCGTACAGAGGGGACAATTGTGGGATCTGTAATGATGCGAATGCGGCATTTTTTCTTAAGCACTTCATCGACCACACCAAGAAGAGCCTCTCCAACTGTAGCGATGCTATTTTTTTCTACCCCATCGCGCTCGCCACGATCAACCCAGAGCGTTGTACTCCAAGGGGTTTTTTCACGAAAAAGAATGCTAGCTGAAAGTGTAGTAGGCTCGTGTTTTTTTAATGTAGGATGCGTCTGAATAAGGAAAGAGTAGAGTCTATCTACTTCAACGCTAAGTTGGTTATTAACCGCTTGTAGGCGTTGTACCTTTTCATCAGGAGCGCTCTTTTGTAGTTTAGCAGGAAAAGAGGCAATACCCATTACAACCGTTCGCAGAGAAGTGATGCTCTTATTTGGAAGCGCGATTCCCAAAAAAACAATTAAGGGAAAAAGGATCTGTTTACTTGACCACTTGGGCAATCGCATCGGCAACACGCTCTACATTTTCATCATTCAAACCACAAACATTGATTCGTCCTGAATCAGTCATGTAAATCCCATGCTCTTCGCGCACTTTATGCACCTGCTCTTTTGTCAAGCCTGTGTAGGAGAAAAGCCCTTTGCTCTCATTTAAAAAAGAGAAGTCATAAAAAGGAACGCGTTTTGTCAACTCCGCAGTGAATCTCTGCCGCATACCCGAAATACGCAGACGCATCTGCTCCAGTTCC
>JAJFMI010000006.1 GCA_021772235.1 Chlamydiota bacterium | reverse complement strand
CTCGATGAACCCAATAACCACCTCGACCTAGAATCCGTCTCAGCCCTCGCCTGGGGACTTCACGAATTCCAAGGAACAGCCATCTTCTCCGCACACGATCGCGATCTCCTAAAAGAAGTCGCCACAAAAATCGTCGCCTTTGAAGATGATGGCATCCATTTCTTCGCAGGCCCCCTCGAAGAATACTTAAAGTCTAAGGGATGAACTTCTCCGAACGCAAATTCCTCTCTCTCACGGAAAAGCAAAAGCACAAACTTGCCCTAGAAAATCTACGCGCGCTCATAAAAAACCTCCCCAATTTCTACCGCAAAATAGAAACCCTGCTCCAACTCTCTCTTGCAAATACCCATGAAGAATTGGCCAACCGCCACACAGCCCACGCAGAAAAAGCCCAGATTAACCTAAACGAACACGATCTACTCATTCGCCAAGGCGATTCCCCCTCAAACATCCCCTATCTTCCCATTGGAATTTATCTTGATGATCTACGTTCTGCCCATAACGTTGGCAGCATTTTGCGCACAACGGAAGCCTTCCGCCTAGCTACAATCTTCTTCTCTGAAAAAACGCCCTACATCGATAATAAAAAAGTGCAAGACGCTGCTATGGGATGCGTAAACCAAGTCCCCTGTTCTCGCAATTTAGAAAAAATGCCACAACCCCTCATTGCCTTAGAAACTGTTGAAGGCGCTCCCTCTCTCTTTGATTACACATTTCCAGAAACCTTTACCCTCGTTCTTGGTAATGAAGAATTTGGCATCTCGCAAAAAATGCTCTCGCAATGCACTGCTGCCGTCCAAATCCCCTTAGTTGGCAGTAAGAACTCCCTCAACGTCGCAAATAGTTTTGCCATAGCCGCAGCCCAAATTTTTTCCCATCAAAAAACTCCCCTTGCAATCTCCTAAACAAATTGCCATCATGCAGATATGGAAGAAGAAAAGACTTTTGCCCAGTTACTCGACCAGTTAATTCTTGCGCTTTTTGATCTGCGTAACCAGCCGAAAAAAGCAGAAACACCAAATTACCTGAAAGAGATATCCGAAGTTTGTTTGCACTTAAACACGCATACAAAGGAAACGGAAAAGTCTTCTGATGAATCACTTGCATATGATGCGCAATTGATTTACAACTGGCTCTCTCTTCCCTTTTCATTCAATGGCACACAAGCATCTATCTTAGATGCGGCAAAAGAATATCAGGAAAAACAAAGTCCGCTTCTCTCTAATGTGCTAAAACAAATTCTCACAGATAGTGAGCAGACAGACCTCATCCTTGGTGACATCACCGAAATCTCCCTTGAAGTCCGCAAAATTATAAATGGCAACAGCTAAGCAACTTCTTCGTATGGAATAACTTCTTTTTCAATGGTTTTTCCCTTTTCTTTCATTGCTACTTTTAAATCGTAAGTAGATTGTAGATTTAACCAAAACTGTGCAGATGTTCCAAAAAAATGTGATAAGCGTAAGGCTGTATCTGCTGTAACGGAGCGGGTTCCATTTAATATAGAAGTAACGCGATTTACAGGTACTGCTAACATACGTGCAAAAGCAGATGCTGAAAGCTCCAACTCTTCTAGTTCATCTTGAAGAATTTCTCCTGGATGTATAGGTCTCATTTTATTTTTCATACTCTACCTCTATTTATGATAATCAACAATTTCAACATTATGGGGCTCTCCTTTAAGCCACTTAAAGCAGATTCTCCACTGTTGATTTATCCGTATACTATATTGTCCTTTTCGATTTCCTTTTAATGCTTCTAATCGATTACTTGGCAAATTTCTTAAATCATCCAAAATTTCTGCCTCATCCAATACTTGTAATCGACGTTGCGCTTGCTTCATTATTGAACGCCACTTCAATACCGACTTCCCTTCAAACACTTTTTTCGTATCTTTGTTTTTGAAGGATCGTATCATACTTAAAAGTGTAGCAATTATTACGCGTTACGTCAAGCGTAAAGATAGACTTTCTTATCTTGTTCACAATCAAATTGTTGCGAAATTATCAAGGGAAAAGTGAAGCGCTTGTAGTCGTCAGGTGCATAGGCGCTTGGAAAGATTTTCAGCGCTTTTTTTTAGCAACATCCATGTTGTTGTATCGGTTGAAGTAATCCCGCATTATAAGCTAACTCGTGAAGTTCTCTAGCACTTCCCTTCATCTGCTCTTCAAAAGGAGCGAAATCAAATGTTTCTAACCCGTTTTGATGGATTTGAGAAAAAAGATCCCCTAATCGTCTAGCCATTAATATTGCATGTTGAGCTCCACTTCCTGTTAAAAAATGCGGTGTTACATACCCATCCCCTAAGCTAAAAACATGGATTTTTTTTTCGGATTCACTTAGAACCGCATGTACGCGATTTGTTTTGTTTAACGAAAGCGAAAATGCACTGCCGTGTCGAGGCATTAATTCTTCAATTAATTCACTAGGGAGATGAGCCTTTAACAGTGCTTTGCTCCATTGAACCAGCTTTTCTTCAACTTCAACTTCGCTTTTTTCCTGTAAACTCTCCAGTAACGCATGTGGATATTCGCATCCCAAATATACTGTCTCAGATGAAGTAAAAAATCTGCTAACTGGCAAACGATCAAGACTCCATCCAAAATCTTCTTTCAAAGAAGCTAAATGCTGTTCAACTCCTTTTTCCACAAAGTCAAGTTCAGGGACGCTTGTTCGATTTTGACTGGTGAATATCCTATCGTATGTATCTTTATTTTCTTCAGAAATTTGCTCGTTTATAACTTCTAGCTCAACATCAATATTTGATCTTCTTCGAAAATCCTTCATCCATGCCAAGTGTTCTTGTTTCGCCTCAATTGAGGAGAGCTCATATCCATCATAAATAATTTGAGGGAGACCTGTAGCCAGAGAAACAAAAATACTGGACAGGTTTTCAGGATACTCAAAAGTAAATGCTCCGTATGTGCAAGCTGTAGAACATGTGTTGCTGGAAAATGGTTCGAGATCGTGCACAAAACTTTTGCTTCCATCAGCACCAACAACAATGTCTGCAGGAACTTTGATTGTCTCGCCATGGCTTTTAGAGCGCATCTCTACAAGCCAACTACTATTTTCTCTTGTAGGCGTAACAATGTGTGTAAAAGTATGCTCTGAAAAAAATTGAAGTCCATTAGGATCTCTTTCTGCTAAAACTTTCAACATTGTTGCAAAAGAATTTTCAAAATCTCGTACTTCAATTGTATAAAATCTATTTTCCGTAAACAGACTCCTATTCGCCTGGCCTTGATTTACCTCCTGTATCAATTCATTTGTCATAAGTTGATTAATGGAGGGAGTACCAAGCGTATCACTTACATATTGATATGTTGAAGTCGCAAGCCTAAGAATTTGATCTCTCGCATAGTTTCGTTTCTCGATGATTGTTACGTCGTACCCCCGAGTATATGCTTCATATGCCGCTACAAGACCTCCAGGTCCCCCGCCAACAATCACAACTTTATACCGGCGTGCTTGAGTAGAAAGTGCCTGATCTCTTTTCGTCTGTATCGCAGCATAATGCGAATTAGAAAATTCTTTATAAGTTTTATGCAAATCATCTGAATAATTGCGTTGTGGATCTGGAAGTTTACCAAATTTAACAGCAGGAATGTTTAGGCTATTCACAGGCATATCATTTGACTCTATCTCATCCGAACATCCCGATTGCTCAGATTCCGCTAGCTCTGGTTTTGATTGCCTAAGTACATAATAGGTTAGTCCAGCAACAATACCGGAGAGTAATACAACAGCTATTGTAGAAATAGTTTTACATCTGTTATTTGCGTGAAAAACAGAATCTGATATATAGTTATTTATTGAATGAATACGCATAACCAAAACATTGTTATAATTTTTTAATATATTATAACACTAAATTATAAAAAAAACAACATCAAACATATGCCACCAATAATCGCGCAAAATTGAGCAATTATAGGAGGTATTAATTATCGGGGAAAAGAGAAACGTTTGAAGTCATCGGCGGCGTAGGAGTTGGGAAAGATTTCGCGTGCTTCGGTTTCAAAGGGAACGATGTCGCGGTAGCGAGCGGAATAGTGGGTCATAATGAGCTGTTCAGCGTTTGCTTGCTTGGCAATTTGCGCTGCTTGCTTTGCTGTCATATGAAAGTGGTCATGGGCGAGCTTTTTATGTTCTTCGAGGTAAGTCGATTCGCAGAGAAGCATTTTAGCATCGCGAGCAATATCGATGGCAGTTTGGCAGTAGCGTGTATCGATTACTGAGGCAAAGGTGTCGCCTTTACGGATCCAGCTGACATCTTCGATGTTAATGGTTTTATCGTCGATGGTGATTTTGTCCTTTTGAACAAGTGTGCGCATGAGCTCTCCTCGGATACCGAGTTTTTTCAGCTTATCTTTGTCGTATTTGCGCGTGTCCGCTTCGGTTATGCGGTAACCTACATTTTGAACGCCGTGTTGCAGGAAGTCTGCTTCGATTTTGAATTTGCCATCGTCATGCACAATGCCCGCTTTTTTTATCGGGTGTTCGATTACGTTGATTGCTTCATGATAGATGGTGCCGAAGCGCAAGCGATCAAAGTATTTTTTTCCAGAAGCAGGATAGTAGCAGTGGATGGGATGGGTCACGCGATCGAGGTTGAGGCGCATGAGCATCGAGCCAAGTCCCAGGCAGTGATCGCCGTGAAAATGGCTGATGAGGATGCGGGTAACTGTGGGCGGGGCGATTTCTGCAAAGATGAATTGGCGCTGGGTGCCTTCACCTGGATCGAGGAGAAATCCTTCTTCATTCCAACGGAGAAGGTAGGCTCCCTGATTTCGCAGACGGGTGGGATGTTGCGAGGAACAGCCGAGGATTGTGAGGTCGCGTACGCTCATTTCACTCCTTGTTGTTTATAAAAGAAGGAGAAGCGCGCAAGAATGATGCCGACTAGTGCCCCGACGACGTGGGCGGAGTTAGCAATTTGCAGGTTCCAGTTTATTTCAAAGAAGCGCTGCAGCACAAAAAGGACAATTTGAAAGCCCATCATTCCAAAGATAAAGACACCAAGGAATATGGCGGTCGCTTTTTGCAGCGGGTAACCTTCCCAGGGTGCTTTGCGCTGGCGCATCCAGATAAATCCAGCGAGACCTGTAATCACGCCTGAATAGCCAAGGAATGCGGGGCCGCTCATTAGATATTGGATGGTGTTGGATATGAGAGCGACGATGAGAGATATGGCTATGTAGCGAAGGGCGCCGATGCGCTCTTCAAGCATGCGTCCAAGCAGATAAAGCCAGAGCATATTAAAGAGGATGTGCAGGAATCCGCCGTGCATAAATATGGGCGTGATGGTGCGGTAGATTTCTCCGGCACGGATTTTCACAAACATCGGCAGGCTAAGCTGGTCGTTTGCGTTTGGCCATTTGAGAACGATGTCGTAGAGGCCTTGCCAATAAGGTGTGTTTACAGCTTTGTTCCAGAGAGCCTCTTCTTCGGGCGAGAGGGTTTTTAATTCTTCTGGTTTTTTTATGGCGGTGGTTTCAAAAAATTCGGTAGCGTATTCAAAAGCTGGCGGGTAGTCATAAACAAGGCTCCCCTCTATTGGAGTAAGTGCCACTACTTCTTTTACTTGCAGGCTCACGGGGCTCATATCCATGCGCTGCATGAGCTGCCAAAAAAAGAGGGCTGTGCAAAAGAGGATGATGAATGTGGTGATTGGAGTCGGTTTTTTTAGGGGCGCTGCGATTTGTGGTTTGACTTTCTCTTCAGGAACCGCCGCGAGGCTTGAGCGTATTATTTCATAGCGCGCATCTTTTGGGTGCATTTGGTAGTGGTGAAAATGGTCAAGCGCGTCTGCGTGCAGCTCTTCATCAAGTACCCAGAGTTCAAGCCCTTCTTGCTTGCATTTGATGCCGCGTCGATTGAGAAATCCGCCAAAAACTTGCGCATCGAGTTCTTCTGTAAATTCACCTACTAAACGCATGTCGCCCTCATTTTTTCTAAGATTGCTGTTGTGGAAAGTCCCGGGATTCGCGCAAAGAGGTGGAGTTTACCTCCGCCTTTTTTTACTGCTTCGGCTTCGATGCAATCTTGACCATATTCCCCGCCGTTAACATGGACGTTGGGACGGATTTCACTTAAAATTTTGCGCGGATCTGCTGCACTAAATGAAGAGACATAATCAACAAAATAGAGCGAAGCAATCATTTGCTGGCGGTATTTGAGTGGCACAAGTGGACGGTCTTCGCCTTTGTATCCTTTAATCGATTCGTCACTATTCAATAAGACAATCAGCTGATCGGCTTGCAGCGACGCTTCGAAAAGTATTTCGAGGTGTCCCGCATGCAGCAGATCAAATGAACCGTTTATTGTTGCGATGGTGCGCCCTTCATGGCGCATCCAATCGGCCCACTCCCCTAATTTTTTAGGGTCGACATACTTTTTTTTCGCCTGGTCTGCAAAGCTCATTTTGCGCCTCGTTTTGGAAAGGCCACTTTAAAGACATCGTCGTAGTGATCGACAAAGTTGATCCGTAATCCTTTCTTTAGGTACGCAGGTAGCTCCTCTACATCGCGGCGATTCTCGCCAGGAAAGATGAGCGTTTTTACTTTTGAGCGGCGCGCAGCGATGAGCTTTTCTTTTACGCCTCCAATTGGGAGTACTTTTCCTGTTAAGGTAAGCTCTCCTGTCATAGCAAGGTCTGGGCGAACGGGTTTATCGAGTAGCAGCGAAATTAGCGAGGTCACCATGGTCACTCCTGCAGATGGACCATCTTTTGGGGTGGCGCCTTCAGGGATGTGCATGTGTACTTCGTTTTTTTCAAAAAACTTTTTCTTGGGAAAGTACTCTTTGTCCCGACTCATCAGAAAGCTCCAAGCGATTTGTGAGGATTCTTTCATCACATCGCCCGCTTGGCCGGTGAGTTTCATCTGTGTTTTTTCAGACGGATTTTTTACCGCTTCCACATAAAGTGTGGCACCACCCATTGATGTCCAGGCAAGGCCCATAGTGACGCCTGGAGGTGTTTTTTTGTAAAAACGATCGGATGTAAATATCGGGTTGCCCAGATATTTTGATATAGCCGCTTTTGAAAGAGTGATTTTCTTTTTCCCTTTTCCTTTGACAACTTCAACGGCGACTTTACGCAGGATCTTTTTGATATTTTTCTCTAAAGAACGCACTCCTGATTCGCGTGCATAACCATTAATGATTTCGCGTATGCCATCTTTTGTAAAAGCAACATCGGTGGTTTTCAATCCCATCTCACCGCGATGCTTAGGAACAAGGTAACGATGTGCAATTTCCACTTTCTCTTCCATAATGTAACCAGAGAGTTTGATCACATCCATTCGATCGAGAAGAGGTCCCGGAATCGTATCTAAAACGTTAGCTGTTGTGATAAAAAGCACATCGGACAAGTCGGTGCGCACATCGAGATAGTGATCGAGGAAGTCGATATTTTGCTCAGGATCTAAAACTTCCAAAAGTGCCGATGCGGGATCCCCTTGATAGCTCGCACCCATTTTATCAATCTCATCGATCATGATAACAGGATTCATCGTGTCAGCGTGCTTTAGCGCCTGGACCATTTTTCCCGGCATCGCGCCAACATAGGTACGGCGATGACCTTTAATTTCTGCCTCATCGCGCATGCCACCAACGGAAAAGCGAAAGAATTTACGATTCAGCGCGCGAGCAATGCTTTTACCAACGCTTGTTTTTCCCACTCCAGGAGGCCCTACAAAGCAGATAATGCTCCCTTTAACGCCGCCCGAGAGTTTCCCCACACTAATGAATTCGATGATGCGCTCTTTCACATCTTTTAAACCGTAGTGATCTTCATCAAGAATTTTTTGCGCGTGTCGCAGATCATGCTTCTCTGGACTCATCACGCCCCAGGGGATGATCGTTAACCAATCAAGGTAGTTGCGCACAACAGAATATTCCGCCGACTGGATTTCCAGAAAGCTGAGCTTTTCAAACTCATCATGGATGACTTTCGTCACTTCTTCTGGGACTTTTTTATCTTTTAAGCGCTCATCAAATTTAGCGCGGTCAGAGCTCTTCTCATCTTTTTCCATACCAAGCTCTTTCTTGATCGCCTTTAGCTGCTCGCGGAGGAAAAATTCGCGCTGTGTTTTGGAGACGGAGCCTTCGATTTTCTGGTTGATGCTGCTCTGTAATTTGGAAAGATCAAGCTCTTTTTTGAGAAGTACAAGCGCGCGATCGATACGCTCTTGCAAGCTGAAACTACTCAAAACTTGCTGCAATTCGTCACGCGTTGCCGTCGTTAAAGCGACCGCAAAATCGGCTAGCTTTCCAGGCTCCGTGAAATCGGAGTGCCCCAAAAAGACCTGCAACTCCTCCTTAAAAAGAGGGTTGAGTTTGAGCAACTCTTTAATCGTTGTGATGATGCTGATCGTATACGCCTTGATCATCTTCGCTTCTTTTGCCGAAGGATCGTCATGATAGGTCACTTGTGCTGACAGGTACGGACCCTTTTTTGCACTCTTTTTGATTTTGATGCGCCTTTCCATATTGAGAATCACCTGCGCGCCACCCTGCTCAATCGGAATAATGCGCAAAATGCGCGCTACCACACCAACACGATGGAAATCAGAAATTTTTAATTTGTAAATATCCGCATCTTCCTGCTTGGTCATAAAAAGCCCGAGCAGCTTGTGCTCCGACTTCGCAACCATTTTCAACACCTCATAATAAGGACCAGGCTCAATTACAAGCGGTGCTGCCATTCCTGGAAAGAAAGGCCGGCGGGTTAACGGAAGCAGATAGAGATCATCGGGATAGTGACTTGTAGGAAGATAAACATCCTCCGGCCCCTCATCATCAATGTCCATCAAAGAATTCGTATCAATCTGGTGTTCATCGTCGTCCAAACTCATATTCGCGTAATTTCCTTTCGTTTGCTACAATACCCCTATTATGAGGGAAATATTAATAGAAACAAGTGGAGAGATTGGATATCTTGCAATTTTGCAGGGAAACCAAGTAATCGAAGTGCGCGAAATCGCCCCGCCAAAGCGCCAATCGCAGGAACTTTTGCCGCTTTTAAGCGAATTGATCCCTGTCGATGAAATAAAAGAAATTGCTATTGGAGTCGGCCCCGGAGCTTTCACCGGCACCCGAATCGGCGCGATGTGCGCCAAAACCCTCGCCTTTGCCAAAAATATTCCCCTTATCCCTTTTTGCTCCCTAGAGGGTTGTGCGCCAAAGGGTTGCACTGCCGTTACAGACGCAAAAGCGGGCTTGCTCTATCTCTTTGATGGCGAAAAACCCCAGCTGATTACTCCAGACAAACTCCCCCAAGATCGCCCCCTTTACACACCCGATCCCCTTCTCGCTCAAAAACATAAGATGATCCTACACCCCTTTTCCCCAGCAATCATCGCCTCCACCCTCTCCGAAAAGCCTCGAATCGGCTGGCAAGAGCTCGAACTACTCTACCTCCGAACCCTTTGATTTTTTTCTCTTAAGATGCTAGAATCTAATCATTAACCGATAAAGTTGAAAGGATGTGATTAAATGACCTCGGTAAAGGTACGAAGTGGTGAGCCAATTGAGAAGGCCCTTAGAGCTTTGAAGAAAAAAGTTGATAAGGAAGGGATCCTCAAAACAATCAAAAGAAAACGCTACGCCTCAAAACCTTCAGACAGCGCTCGCGAAAAGTCGAAAAACGCCCTGAAGTACAAACAGAAAAAATTCAGATAACTAATTATAGCAGCTTGTACGCAAGCTGCTTCTATTTTTCTACTTATGTCAGATTATTACAACACACTTGGAATCGCAAAAACCGCCTCAGCTGATGAAATCAAAAAGGCCTATCGCAAAAAAGCGCTCAAATTCCACCCCGATAAGAACCCTGATGACGGCGAAGCGGAAAAAAAATTCAAAGAGATCTCTGAAGCCTACGAAATTCTAAGCGATGAGAAAAAACGTCAGATGTATGATCAGTATGGCAAAAGCGCCTTTTCTGGTGGTGGCATGCCTGGTGGTGGAGCTGGTGGATTTTCTTCAATGGAAGAAGCGATGCGTACATTTATGGGTGCCTTTGGCGGCCAAGGTGGCGGCGGTGGCGGTGATTTTTTTGAAAGCATGTTTGGCGGTGGTGGCAGTTCCGTAGACGCGCCCCAAAAAGGCACAAGCAAACGCGCAACCATCCACATCTCCTTTGAAGAGGCAATTAAAGGCGTTGATAAGGAAATTAGCATTACCAATTACGCCAACTGTGAAACCTGCAAAGGCAGCGGCGCGAAATCCTCCTCTGACATCAAAACATGCAGAACATGCGCCGGCCACGGCCAAGTCAATCAATCGCGCGGCTTTTTTAGCATGACAACAACCTGCCCGGAATGCCACGGCGCCGGACGTATTATCTCCACCCCTTGTACAGCTTGCCACGGGGCTGGACGCAATAAAATCAAAGAGCAAGTCAAAGTCCCCATTCCTGCTGGAATCGACAGCGGCATGCGCCTTAAAATGTCTGGCCATGGCGACGCCGGAGTAAATGGCGGCCCACACGGCGACCTCTTTGTTTACATCGAAGTGCAACGCCACGAATTTTTCGTTAGAGAAGGCGATGATATTATCCTCGACCTTCCTATCGCATTTACCGAAGCAACCCTCGGCACTAAAAAAGAAATCCCCACTCCCCTAGATGGCTCCTACCTTCTCACCATTCCCGAAGGCTCCCAACCAGGAAAAGTCCTTCGCGTAAAAGGAAAAGGGGTGCCAAACGTCCACGGCCAGGGATCTGGCGACCTCCTCATCCAGCTTCACATTGAAACCCCCGTTTCTCTCAACCAAGAGCAGAAGGACCTTCTCACCAAGTTCCAGTCACTCGAAGGCCCCCACAACTCCCCCAAGAAAAAGTCTTTTTTTGAAAGAGTAAAGTCTTTCTTTTAGATCGTAATTAATTTACTTTTGCTTTATAATAATTGACATATAAACAAAGGTGAAACAATGAATACAGAAAACATCAAACAAACTTTATTAGAATGGAAAGACGCAGCTCTTTCAATCGATCTAAGTAAATTCAAACCAACTGACAAAAAGACAGCCCTTATTGCATCTGCAATCTTTACAGCAATTGTTGCTATTCCAACAATTGCTTATTTCGCTCTTCGCAACAGAACTGTCACTATCTCAGAACCAACTTTAGTATCTAAAGGCAATTCGCTTGATAAGTATATTTTTGGTAAATTCACAAAGCAACTCTTTGCCCTCGGACTTCCATTACCAGATGCTCTTCCTAAATTTAAAGGAGATGACATTAGAGAAGTTACAGATCCCTTCACAATCGTTTATGATAAGGAAGATAAAGAAGTGATCATGGTAAAGGACAGAGACCTATTTACTTTCTTATCAATTGAAGATAAAAAGCTGACCTGCAGAGTACCCAAAAACAATATCCTCTCTTCCACAGACCTTACGGACGAAGAAGGAGAAATCCTAGATCCTGCATTTTTTAATAGACTTAAAGAGCACATTAAAAACCTATCTGAGCTCTCAAGGTAACACCTTGTGGGCAGACAAT
>JAJFMI010000050.1 GCA_021772235.1 Chlamydiota bacterium | reverse complement strand
TAAGAGTCTTACCGGTGCAAACACATTATAGAGTTGCCGAATCATTTTACCACTATATTCACGAGCTTATCTGGCACAAATATCTCTTTTACTATTTTGCCTTGTAGATGTTTTTCTACTTTAGGATCACTCTTTGCAATTTCTAGAATCTCTTGCTTAGAAAGTCCTTTAGGTTTTTCTACACGCGAGCGTAATTTCCCATTTACTTGAAAAACATAGGTTGTGGAATCATCCACCAAATATTTCTCTTCGACTTTTGGAAAAGGATGAAAGGTGATCGTCTCTTTCTCTCCGAGCTGCTCCCAAAACTCTTCTGCAATATGCGGCGCAAACGGGTAAAGGACTTGCACCGCCATCTTTAATGCATTTTTGGGATAACTGGGGAGTTTGGTGAAGGCATTGAGAAACTCCATCATTTTCGCAACGGCGACATTAAAGAACATCTTTTCAATCGCTTCCTGCACATCTTTCACAAGTCGGTGCGCTAACTTAAGCGCCTCTTCACTCGATTTATCACATATCTTATCCGAATAGACCATGTCAAAAAAGCGGTTAAGGAAACGTTTGCAGCCGGTTACACTATCTGTGCACCAAAATTTCTCTTTGTCAAATGGCGCCATAAACATTTCGTAGAGACGCAAGGCGTCCGCACCAAAATCTTCAATCACCTCATCTGGCGTTACACCATTGAGTTTTGATTTCGACATCTTTTCATGGTGCTCTTCTAATTCCTGTCCTTCAAACAAGAACTTTTTGCCCTGTTTTTCTACCTTGTCTGGCGCAATGTAGTTCCCACCTGGAATTTTATAGGCCATAGAAGTCACCAGACCTTGATTGCGCATCGTCTGAAAGGGCTCTTTTGTGGAAACAATATCCAAATCGTAGAGAACCTTATGCCAAAAACGGGCGTAGAGCAGATGCAAAACAGCGTGTTCGACTCCCCCGACATACATATCAACCGGCATCCAATATTTTTCTGCATCGGGATTGAAGATGAGTTTGTCATTATGCGGATCGCAAAAACGCAAATAGTACCAGCAGGAACCGGCCCACTGCGGCATCGTATTTGTTTCGCGCAAAGCCTTTTTGCCCGTTTTCGGATCGGTGATTTCAACCCACTCACTTACTTTTGCTAAGGGACTATGGCCATCTTCTGCGGGACGATAATCCGCTATATCAGGTGGAGTTAACGGCAGTTCATCAAGCTCAAGTTTTCGCATCGAGCCATCTTCTAAATGGACAATCGGAATCGGCTCACCCCAATATCTTTGACGAGAGAAGAGCCAATCTCGTAAACGGTAATTAATGAATTTTTTGCCCGAGCCTTCTTTTTCCATCAGCTCAATACTTTTGCTAATTCCTGATTTGTAATCCAAACCGTCCAACTCGCCCGAATTGATCATGTGACCACAAAATGAACTACAAAACTCCCCTAGATCCTCGCCAGGATCGACAACAGAAGCTAGAGGTAAATCAAACTTCTTGGAAAACTCATAGTCACGCTCATCATGCGACGGAACCGCCATAACAGCACCCGTTCCATAACCCATCAAAACATAATCAGAAATCCAAATTGGGACTTTTTTACCAGTAAGCGGCGCAATTGCATAAGCGCCAGTAAATACACCCCGCTTCTCTTTCGAAAGTTCCGTTCTCTCTAAATCGCTCTTCGAGGCGATCTCTTTTTGAAACGCTTCAACAGAAGCTTTATTCTCTGAAGTTGTCAGCTTTTCTACTAGCGGATGTTCAGGCGAAAGAACCATGTACGTTACGCCATAAATTGTATGTGGAGAAGTTGTGTAAACAGGAATATCATGATCACCTGACTTAAAGAAAATCTGGGCGCCTTCACTCTTTCCAATCCAGTTACGCTGAATGCGCTTGAGATATTCAGGCCAGTCGAGATCCTCTAAATCATTTAAGAGCTTTTCCGCATACTCAGTAATTTTCAAAACCCATTGACGCAAAGGGCGGCGCTCTATTGGATGACCCCCCTCTTTTGACTTGCCATCCTCCACTTCTTCATTGGCCAAAACTGTTCTTAACTCAGGACAGTAGTTCACTAAAATGTCCGCTTCATAAGCAAGCCCTTTTTCAAAAAGCTTGGTGAAAATCCACTGTGTCCATTTATAATACTTAGGATCACTCGTCTTGAATTCGCGGCTCCAGTCATAGCTAAAGCCCACTTCTTTCAACTGCTGGCGATAAGTGGTAATATTTTCTTCAGTTGTTTTAGCGGGATGCGTTCCTGTACGAATAGCATACTGCTCAGCAGGAAGACCAAAACTATCCCATCCCATTGGATGTAATACATTAAAGCCCATCTGCCGCTTATACCTTGCGATAATATCCGTTGCGGTATAGCCCGTCACATGACCTACATGTAAACCCGCTCCAGAAGGATAGGGAAACATATCTAAAATATAATACTTGGGTTTGCTTAAATCGATTTCGGCTTTAAAGGTCTGGTTCTCTTCCCAAATCTTCTGCCATTTCTTTTCAATTTTTCTGTGATCATAGTTAGCCATAGATCCAGTATTGCGCATATAAGAAAAAACCTCAATTCAATAAATGTTTACTGTGATTGCGCATTAACGCTCATTAGTTTACATTGATTAGAGCTACCAATTAAAGATACTTTCTATGATCGACCACAGCCCCTACAGAAAGAACAAAATCAACTTAGAAGATTACGACTTCGCTCAAGATATTCAAAATCGTATACTACTTGCTGAGTCCACAGCTCGCGATATCGAAATCCTTGAAGAAATCATTTACAATCCCGCTCGCTTTCCCATTACTCGCCTGTCTAAAGATTTAGATATGACCTTAGAAGAAATCACTCCTTCAATTGAGAGGTTTGGCGCATTAAAGTTGATCAGTCTAGATGGTGAATTTGTTGTCGTCGATAAGGAGATGCGCAAGTACTTCGAAGGTGAACTGGCGCGTTTTGAAGAAGGCTTTATTCCTGATATGGAGTTTTTACAGACGCTCATGCGCAAAGTAACGATTCACGCTCTGCCTATTTGGTATTTGATTCCGCGCAGCTCCAATAACATTTTCCAATCGCTTGTTGAAAAGTATCTGCTTACGCCAACGCACTTTGAACGCTATTTAAAAGAGCTCAACCTGGGCGATGACATATTAAGCTCCATTTCACAAGATGTTTTAACATCAAAAGATCTTCTTGTTCCCACAAAGCTAATACAAGAGCGTTACGAGCTTTCCCGAGAAGAATTTCTCGAGAATGTTCTTTATCTAGAGTTTAACTTAGTCTGCTCAATCTCTTATAAGAAGGTTGGTGATCGCTATGAAGAGTTTCTAACGCCCTTTCGTGAATGGCGCGAATACCTTTTTCACATGCGCCAAATTGAACCTGCAACAATTGAAAAGCAAGTTGTTCGTAGACGTCCAAATGATTATTCGTTCATTGAAGACATTACACTTCTTACTGAAATTCTCTTAAAAGGACCTGTCAAATATGTCAACGGCCTTCCTGATAAAAAGTGCCGCGACAGTTTAGAGAAAAAAATAGTCCCCCTCCAACCTGGAGACTCGTTTGAGCACCACTGTGAACTACTTTTAGAAAAAATGGTTCTGCTCAACTTGATTCAAATCGAGGGCAATTCTATTAAGCCTCTTGATGAGGCGCAGTTTTGGCTCACCCTCCCAATGGAAAAACGCGCGCTTGCCAGTTACAAAAATGGCTACATCGCACTCATTACGCACGCTGCTCCTTCTTCCGATCTCTTTAACGAGCGCAACTTGCGTGAAGTAGAAAAAAGCATGGTGCGCATTTCTAATAAAGGCTGGATTAGTTTCGATGACTACATCCGCGGTTTGACCATGCCACTCTCTAACGAAACCAAAATCGAGCTAAAAAAAGTAGGAAAGAGTTGGAGATATACCCTCCCCTGCTATACTGACCACGAGATTGAGCTTATTGAAAAAGTCATCTTGGAATGGCTCTTTGAAGCGGGGCTGATTGCTCTTGGCACACTTGAAGGTAAACTCTGTCTCACAGTAACAGATTTAGGAAAAACCATTTTCGGTGAATAAGAAAAGTAACGATTTAGTAAAAAACCGCAAAGCGTTTCACGACTATCATATTGACGAAACATTTGAAGCGGGCCTAGCGCTTTTAGGGAGTGAAGTAAAATCTTTGCGCGAAGGCGGCGGCTCACTTGCGGAAGGGTATGTAAAAGTACTGCAAAATGAAGTTTTTCTCGTCGGTGTTTCTATCGCGCCTTATTCACATGTTGGTGCAATCGGGCACGAAGAGCGTCGCGATCGCAAACTTCTTTTACACAAACGCGAAATCGAAAAACTGAAAAAAGCTACACGTGAAAAAGGCTTGACGATCGTACCTTTAAGCCTTTATCTTATACGAGGACGGGTTAAGGTGAAAATCGGTATCGCCCGAGGTAAAAAAGCTCACGATAAACGCGGCGACATAAAAGAGCGCGAAGCAAAACGAGATATAGCGAGGCAGTTAAAAACATGATTTCTACAGCAACAATGAAAGCGACAATTTCCAGAAAACAGCTCGTTGAATTAATCGGACGCATCCAAAGTGTAGTCGCACCAAAACCAGCCATTCCCGCGCTTGGTAATTTACTCATTGAAGCCGCCAATGATGAACTGATTATTAGCGTGACAGATCTTACCATCAGCATGCGTATTTTTATGGATGCAACAGTGGATGCTGAAGGCGCGATCGCTCTTCCTGCTCGCCGTAGCTTCCAGCTACTTCGTGAATTGACAACTTCTGACCTTACAATCGAGTGTGGCGCCGCAGAAATCGCGCACATTCATGCAGGCAGCTCGCAATTTAAAATGAACGGTATGCATAAGAGTGAATTTCCTGATTTCCCAGACATGGGTGAAGGAAAAGCCTTCTGCTTAAAATCAAAAGAATTACATGAGATGCTCTCTAAAACCTCTTTTGCTTGTGCTCGTGACGACTCTCGCCACGTGCTAAATGGCTTGCTTATGGAAATTGCAAACGGCAATCTCACATTCATCGGTACCGACGGCAAACGCCTCGCAAAAATCTTCGCTCCCCTTCCAGACTCTACTGACTTCACAACAAAAATGATTCTTCCCTTGAAAGCTGTAGAAGAGATGAATAAAATCCTCGATCTTGATGAAGAAGCAAAACTCACCATTTACGATGATCGCGTAGCACTTGAAGTGGGCCATGCTACACTCATCACAAAATTGATCGCTGGCGATTTTCCCGATGTGGAACGCGTCATTCCCGCGCAAGACCAAGCCAAAAAAATCATTCTTCATCGTGAAGAGCTCATGACTCTATTGCGTCAAACAGCACTCTTTACATCAGACACCGTCAATTCTGTACGCTTGCACTTTTCTGATGGCGAAGTCGAACTCTTTGCTGCAAGTGGCGAAATCGGCGAAGGTAAAGTAAGTATGCCCGCAGATTACCACGGAGAGAAAATCGAAGTCGCCTTCAACCCCCACGTTCTCCTCAATATCCTCCGCCATCTTTCTGGTGAAACCTTCACCTTTAGCCTGATCGACGCTTTTAATCCCGGCCTTCTGACAGGCAAGAGCAATGCCCTCTTTGTCGTCATGCCCATGCGCCTGAATTAATTTTTTATTTTTAATTGTACAATGCTAAAAAGGCTGCGCTTAAAAAATTTTCGTAATTTCGAAAAGCTTGAAGTAGCATTTGATCCAAAAATCAATCTTATCATTGGCCCAAATGCAATTGGCAAAACGTCTCTTCTTGAAGCAATTCATTTCCTTAGTACCGGTCGCTCTTTTCGTACTGCGCACTTACATGAATTGATCAAGCATGGCGAAAGCAGTTTCACAATCGAAGCAGAATTCACAGAAAACGGCATTCCAAATGCTCTACAAATCACTTATGATGGCACCAAAAGAAAAGTTGTGCATAACGCCACTACCTACCACAACTTTTCCTCACTTCTGGGTACACTGCCTTCAGTTGTGCTCACTCCCACAGATAGTGAATTGATCACTGGCACCCCTAGCTATCGCAGGCGATTTCTCAATATCCACCTCTCCCAAAATCAACCTCTCTACCTCTATCACTTAGCACGTTACTCCCGCGCGCTAAAACAGCGCAACGCCTTGCTGAAAATGGGCCAAATTAGCGGAATAGAGGCTTTTGAGGGTCCAATGAGCATTGCAGCGGAACATATCCATCAAGAGCGAGCTAAAGTCTTAGAGAGCATTTTAGAGCGCGCGCAGCTCTACTTAAAAAAACTCACCCCCGAAACGGAAAAACTCCTTCTTCGCTATCTCCCCTCATTTGTCAAAAATGGCTATGCGGAGAGTCGTGAAAAAGAGTGCGATGCGAAAACCACTCTTTATGGTCCCCACCGCGATGACTTCTCTATTCAGCTAACAGGCAAAGAGGCTAAAGGTTTTGCAAGCGAAGGACAAAAACGTTCCATAGTTGCTGCGCTTAAGCTTGCAGAATGGAATGAAGGCGCCCTTTTTGGTATTGACGATTTTGGTGTGCACTTAGATGAAGCGCGAAAAGAGGCGCTTTTGCAAGAAATTACAAAACTGGGCCAAGTCTTTCTCACCTTGCCTCATAAGATTTCTATTCCTTCAAAGTGTATCGAGCTCCCTGAGAAAGCACTGGCCTAGTGGAAAATCCTTCGGATCTATCGGCTCTTTTTGGCGTCTTTTGGCAAAAAGACCAATAAACTGATTGGCGAGAACTTTACCAAGCTGGACGCCCTCCTGATCGAAGGAGTTGACATTCCAGATAAAGCCTTGAAAAGCGACTTTATGCTCAAAGTAGGCTAAAATCGCACCGAGAGTGTAGGGATCGCATTTTTTGGCGAGAAGGATGTGATTAGGACGATTTCCAGGAAACGTCTTATTCGGATTATCACTCTGCTGCCCAGTAGCAAGACCTAAGCTTTGCGCAAAAAGGTTGGAGAGGAGTTTTTCTTGAGAGAATGACCCTTTGATGTTGAGATCTTCTTGCAGCTGGCTCTCTTTGAAGCCGATGAAGTCGATGGGCACGACGTTAGTTCCTTGGTGGATGAGCTGGTAGAAGGAGTGTTGGCCGTTGGTGCCGGGCTCGCCCCAGACGATGGGGCCGGTGTCGAAGTCGACGGGGTTGCCTTGTTTGTCGATCCGCTTGCCGTTGGATTCCATGTTACACTGTTGCAGGTGGGCAGGGAAGCGAAGGAGCGCTTGCGAGTAGGGGAGGACGGCGACGGTTGGATAGTGGAGGAAGTTGCGGTTCCAGATGCCGAGCATAGCGGCGAGGAGCGGCAGGTTGTGGTAGAAGTCGGGGTT
>JAJFMI010000049.1 GCA_021772235.1 Chlamydiota bacterium | reverse complement strand
CGCAAAAAGAATGAAGGGGAAAAAGAGCACAAAAAGTTTTTTCATTGGAAAATCCTAAGGATATCTTGATAAGTTACGAACACAAAGAAGAGCAAAAAGAGCACGACAAATGGGATGATCAGGCGCTCCATTGTTTTTGCTTTCATCGGTTTTTTGCGCACTGATTCAATGAGAGAAAAGACGATATGTCCTCCATCAAGAAAGGGTACGGGCAGTAGATTGAGTATTCCTAAGTTCAAACTAATGAATCCGAGAAAGTAAAGCGCTTCTTTCCAGCCGACATGAACGCTATGTTGAATTACGCGCACGATGCCAACAGGGCCAGAGAGATATTTGGGTTTAAGCGCCCCGGTAAAAAGATTTCCGAGAGTGCGGTAGGTATCGACAAAAACATCTCTAAACATTTTTGTAGGGGTAGGATTGTAAAGCACGGGCTGTTCAGAGAAAACAGCTCCCATTACCGGTCGATCATCTTCTTTATTGGGGACCATTTCGATCGGTTTTAGCAGGTAAATATCTCCAATCTCTTTTTTGGGATAGGGCAGGCCGATCGTCGAAATAATTTGTGGCAGCGCTTTCCAATCTACTGAATTCATATAATATTGATCAGCTTCATCTACTGGAATTGGTGTGGTGATTCCTCCACGCTGCACAATCAGTTGGACGTGACGACGTTGCAGGCGCTTGAGAATTTGACTTCCTGATGAGATCATTTCGCCATCAACTGCGATAATGCGATCGCCTGCTTGAAGAGAAGTATCAGTGGTTTCTTGCAGGTCATCATCGAGAAAAACTAAGCTACGCTCAATTGTGCCATTGCTCGAAAGCGCGTAGGGAATAAATTGCAGATCTCCTAAATCACCACGAAGGCCAAGGGCGTGCTGCCAATCTTCCATCTCTCCTTTTTCACGTACAGAAAGTTTCATTTCATTCGCTGGCATTCGGGGAATGCGTTGCAAGAGGTAATTACCACGACGCTCTATCGTTAATAGCGCTCTGTTTTCAGAAAGATTTTTTATCAAAAGGGGGAGGGAAAAAACCAGCTGGTCATCTACCCAAAGAATGCGATCGCCTTTTTGGATGCCACTACTAAGTAACGAGGGCGTTTTCCCCTCTTCAAAACGGATGAGTCCAGCAGGTCCCATCATCATTGGCAAACTAAATTCTTCCTCACCTTTTTCAACGGTGATGGTATAGGGCGTCTCTTTTTCAGCGAAATAATCGATGTGATCGCCTTTAAAGGTGGCGGTCGGCTCTTCCATTACAGAGGCGAGAAGTAGGTCTTGCGCGCCAGCGTAAGTTTTTCCATCGATTGAGTCGATACGATCGCCAGAGCTCAGGCCTTTTTTTGCAGCAGAACTATCTTTTACGACCCAGCCAATGTAATGGGTGAATTCAGAAAAAGATTTGGATCGTCCGCCAACGGCCCAGATGAGGCAGAAGGCGAAAAAGGCAAATGCGATGTTGACGATCGGGCCCATGGCGGCCATTTTCATGCGCGCCCAGGGACTTTTGCTGTAAAAGCCATCTTTAACTTCATGCGGCTCCTTCTTCCCCTCTTTTTCCATGCCTGCGACTTTGACAAAGCCGCCGATCAGGATGTAGCAAAACTGCCAGCGTACGCCTTTATGCGTAAAATGGTAAAAGGCGGGGCCAAAACCAATGCTAAAAGTTTCGACTTTCATCCCTTCGCGCCGAGCTACAAAAAAGTGCCCGAGTTCGTGAATAAAGATGAGGAATGTTAGGCCTAAAATGGCTAAAATAATTGTCATAGTTGTGCGAGCTGTCTTGCGGTTTTATCGGTTGCGATAAGTTGCTGCAAATCGGGCTCACTTAAAAAATTCGCCTGCGTCATCAATTCTCCAAGACGCGTGCCAATTTCCTTCCAGCCAATTTTTCCTTTGATAAACCGGCTCACAAGCTCTTCATTTGCAGCGTTCATAAAGCAGGGCATATTCCCTCCTTTTCTGATCGCTTCCGATGCTAAGTCCAGACAGGGAAATTTTCGCACATCGGGAGTATAAAATTCAAGTCGCTGAATCTCAGCTAAATTCAGTGGTGGTAAAAAACTTTTCTTTCGATGTGGATGGGTCAAAGCATATTGAATGCTAAGTGCCATATCGGTTTGGCCCATATGCGCGAGCATGGTACCGTCAACAAGCTGTACGATAGCGTGAATAATACTTTGCGGATGAACGACAACTTCAATTTTATCAAGTGGCAGAGAAAAAAGGTGGTGCGCTTCGATGACTTCCAATCCTTTATTCATCATTGTCGAGCTATCGATGGAAATTTTTGATCCCATCTTCCAACGCGGGTGGTTCAAAGCGTCTTCAATTGTCACGTTTTCTACGCTGCGATTGAGAAAAGGGCCGCCTGAAGCAGTGAGAATCAATTTATGCACTTCTGCAGATGGCAAATCGCGCAGCATCGAAAAAAGCGAGCTGTGCTCGCTATCAATAGGAATCAATTCTACGCCATGCTTTTTCGCCTCGCGCATGACTAAATCCCCCGCCATCACCAAAACTTCTTTTGTCGCGATCATTACGCGTTTTTTCGCGCGGATCGCAGCGAGGGTTGGGCCGATAGCCGCAGCACCCATTATCGCGATGACGACTTCATCGACTTGGCTGGATGTGACAATCTCTTCTAAATTTTGTGTTTGGAGTTTGGGTTGGTACTTTTTTTGCTGCTCTTCCAGGAGTGTAAAGTTGGAATAGCAGGTCAGCGCCTGGATTTCAAATCCACCAAGATGATCAATCACATCTAATGTGCGGCGCCCGATCGATCCAGTCGAGCCAAGTATCGCAATTCTTCTCAAGCTGTTCTCCACTTTGGCAAAAGAGTCAGGATAAACCCAATAAGAATAATTGTCGCTGTCAATCCCGCTGTCGAAAGTGGCGCTGCATAGACATTATAAAAATGGCGGGAGAGCGCAACGGAAGAGATGGCAAAAACTACCGAGAGTAAGGAGCTGAGCAGCAGCATGCTTTTCAATCTCTTTGTAAGAAGTCTGGCAATCAGTGGTGGTCCAACAAATAGCGCTAGAACTAAAACAACTCCCACGGCGCGAAAGGCAGCAATCGATGTGAGGGCTGTTTGTACCATCAGTATGTAGTGAAAAATTCGAGGTGAAATGCCAATCTGTTTTGCAAAACCGGCGTCAAACGAGGTAAGCGCGTAACCACGAAATAAAAGAAGAAGCGCCCCGACATTTAAGGCAAAAACAGCAGCGGTTAATTTGAGGTCTGAGAGTTTGACAGCATCAAGATTTCCCATGATGATTTCGCTACCGATATGCGCATTGCGCGTCATTGTGGTAATGAGCACGATCCCTAAGGCAAAAAGGGTAGAAAAAACAAGACCTATGCTCGCATCTTCGTTTAAACGAAAGAGTTTCACAAGGCCTTCTGTAAAAAGAGCTGTGAGAAGCGCACTAATTAGAGCGGCAAATCCCATGATTTTCAAATCGAGGGTGTAACCAAAAAGCAGGTAAGCGATGACGATTCCCAGCAAAATTGTGTGAGAGAGAGAATTGGCAAGCATCGTCATACGACGCAGAATAAGAAAGCTGCCGAGAAGCGATGCAGTAATG
>JAJFMI010000048.1 GCA_021772235.1 Chlamydiota bacterium | reverse complement strand
ATGAAGCCTTAGCAACACTTGTTGTGAATAAATTACAGGGTGGTATGGCGCTTTGTGCTGTAAAAGCACCCGGTTTTGGCGATCGCCGTAAAGAGGTTTTGCAAGATATTGCGATTCTTACTGGCGCTACCGTGATTTCTGATGATGTAGGTTTGAGTTTAGAAAACTTTGATCTTAGCTGGCTTGGGAAAACGAAAACCGCACTTGTTGCAAAAAGCGAAACGACACTTGTTGATGGTTTTGGAGAAAAAGCTGAAATTGAAAAACGCATTTCTGAAATTAAAGCGCTGCTTGAAAAAGCCGAATCGGATTACGATCGCGAAAAACTGCAAGAACGCTTGGCAAAACTTTCTGGCGGCGTTGCCGTTGTCAATGTTGGTGCTGCAACAGAAGGTGATATGAAAGAGAAAAAGATGCGAGTAGAAGATGCACTTAGCGCCACACGAGCTGCTATCATTAGCGGTATTCTTCCAGGCGGTGGAGTTGCACTTCTGCGCGCAGTAAAATCTCTTGAATCACTTGAGCTTTCTGGTGACGAAGCGCTCGGAAAACAGATCTTGCGCAAAGCGTGTTTCGCTCCGCTGATAGCGATTGCGAACAATTGCGGACAGCAGGGTAATCTCATTGCGGAAAAAGTCTTTGAGATGGAAGGAAACCAGGGTTACAACGGATTGACAGATACATTTGAAGATCTTGTGCAAGCTGGTGTGATCGATCCAGCTCTTGTAGAAATTAGCGCACTGCAAAATGCGGCTTCAATTTCAGGATTACTTGTGACAATTGCGGGGATGATCACTGATAAACCCAAGGCTCAGCCCAATAAGTGACGAACCACTTCGTTGATATCCAAAAGGTCATCTTGAGATTCGGTTGAAGAACTTTGCAGTACTAGGAGTTCATATCGATCTTGGATTGCCTGCTTTATTTTTATATTTTCACATAGGTCTTTTGGCTGATTTCCCTTATTGTCTCTGATTAAAAATATTTCAGGGCTTTTTACATGTTTTAATAATGCAGAAATTCCTTTTGCCGAAATAACCTTCTTTCTAGATAAAGCTACATGGAGTGGTGTTTGACCATTAACATCTATTTTTAAAAGAGCTTTAGGATCTTTCTCTAGTATTTTTTTTATAATAGAAATCGGGGAGCGTTTAGCGGCTAAATGCAATGTTGTTAAGCCGTTACCAGATAATTGACCTACTCGGGCTCCGTGTTCAAATAGTAGGTTGATGATGCTGCTGTAGCCGTCAAATAAAGCTACTTGTAACGCTGTGTTTTGACTGCTAGGGTTTTTGGAGTTAGCTGAGGCGCCCTTTTCCAGCAAAATTTCCACCCCTTCAATCCAGCGCAGTTTAATTGCTTTATGCAAAAATAAGTCTAAAAAACATTGTTTGTTTTCATCTGGAATAGCATTTATTTTTTCAAATAGAGATATAGGATCTTTTTTTAGTGAAGGTTCAGATGATCGTTTTCGCGGTCTTGGCAACCTTTCGCGTTTATATTCTTTTCCTGATAAATGCTCTATTATGGATTTTCTGTTAGAACCGGTATGTATATTTTTTTTTAGTGCTAAGTCAAGTGGGGTTTCTTTTTCTCCATTTTTTATACCAATTAGAATAGGGGCAAGTTCGCAGATTTTTTCTACTACTTTAAGTGGCCCAAAAGATGCTGCATGGTGGAGCACGGTCGTATTTTTATTGTTAATAACTGATAAATTTGCTCCAGCATCTAATAAAGGAAAGAATATTTTTGAGTATGAAGCGTATCTTGCGCAGTTAATTGCAGAAGAACCTGATCTGGGATCGATCCAATTGGGATCTGCACCATTTTTTAATAGTAGCACAACGCCTTCTGCCCAATTCTTTCTTATGGAAAATTGAAGAGCGAGTTCTAAAAAATATTTTTCAACAGCAAGTTGTGGTATTCCAGTTTCTAGCTCTTCGATGTTTTTACTATTTAGTGAATAATACACATTTGGAAGAGCTAGTTCGATTTTCTTTATGTCAGGTCTCGCGTAAATATGGTGTTGATTTTCTTTATTGATAGAAGGTGAAGTTGGGGGATAAATAGTCGAAATGTGTTCAGGAAGTTCTGCTTCGCTTGCTGTTCTAGGACCTAGAAGAGAATCAAATAAATCTTCGATATCTTGAGAGGTGCTGTAGGTGTATTCATCAAGCGGTTGATTTTCAAAAATATAAGTTTCCGTTTCAAATTCGGGGGGCACTTGAACGGGAGGTGCTTGAGGATCAAGTGGTTCAAAATATGAGTATAGGTCTGAATTGAATGATAAATTATCCATGAAAGTTATTGTATAACAATTAATGGATAATAAAAAACACTAATTAAGATTTCAGTTTGTATAAGGACCACTCTTCTAAATAGTGATTTTCTAGTATAAATAAACCCCATTGTTGCAAAAGAGTGAGATACTCGTGGTGTTGTTCTTTAAGAATGCCCGAAGTGATGAGAAGGGCCTTTTTCTTGTGCAGACTGCTATTCATTTCCCAGGCAATTTCTTGTTCTGAAGAGATCATGTTCATCAGGATGAGGATGTTATCTTCTGGAATTACGTGCAATTGTTTACTTGTTTCTACGGAAACGTGATTGAGGTTGGCATTTTTTTGTGTATGCTCCAAGGCGTCATTTGAGATATCGAGC
>JAJFMI010000047.1 GCA_021772235.1 Chlamydiota bacterium | reverse complement strand
GCGCTGATTTTCAATAATTTCTGTGACTAAGGTGGAAAAAACAAGCTCGGAATTATAAAACTCCCCTGGCTGCAGGAAGTGAATGTAGTCCCCTTCTGCTAAGGTAATTCCCTTGTTCATGCGGAGAAAAAGATTGTTGCTGACTGTCGTGTAGTGGCGATGAATGCTGGGAAAATAGTGCTCAAGCTCATCACCTATGGGATCGACAAGAGAGTCTATAAGAAGAATTTCAAACTTATGGCCTTTCTGCGCAAGCACGCTATCAAGCGTCCGCTTTAGAAGGTGCGTTGCGCATCCATTTGCCAAAATTACAATGCTAAATGAGGGTAGGGTCTGCTCCACACTTTCCATGTAGCAGATTTACAGCGAATATTCTATAATAAAAGCCATGCTTACTTTTCAAGAATTGATCCTTCGTCTACAAAATTTTTGGGTAGAAAAGGGCTGCGCTCTCGGGCAAGGCCATGATGTCGAGGTCGGCGCCGGCACATTTAACCCTGCAACTTTTTTGCGCTCTCTCGGACCAAAACCCTATAATACGGTCTATGTTGAACCTTCACGCCGCCCGCAAGATGGCCGCTATGGCGAAAATCCCAACCGCACACAACTCTTCCACCAGATGCAGGTGGTCTTCAAGCCATCACCCGAAAATATTCAGGAGCTCTATCTCGAATCTCTAGAAGTCATCGGTTTTGACCGCTCGCGAATTGATGTACGTTTTGTTCATGATGACTGGGAATCTCCCACTTTAGGCGCCTGGGGTCTTGGCTGGGAAGTCTGGATCGATGGGATGGAAATCACCCAATTCACCTACTTTCAGCAAGTTGCTGGCATGGCTTTAGACCCGATCCCTGTAGAAATTACTTACGGATTGGAACGCCTCTGCATGTTAGTTCAGGGCGTGGATAATTTCTTCGACATGCAATACAGCAAAGATCTCACTTATGGCGAGGTCTATAAGCAAAATGAAATCGAATGGAGTCGTTACAACTTTCAAATGTCCGATAGCAAAATGTGGAAGCGCCACTTCGATGATTTTGAAAAAGAGGCACACGCCCTTGTTGAAAAAGCGCTCCCCATCCCCGCATACGATTTTGTGATGAAAGCCTCGCACGCCTTCAATATGTTAGAAGCGCGCGGCGTCATTTCCGTAACAGAGCGTACCGGCTATATCCACCGCATCCGCGATCTCTCTTTTGCCGTCGCTAAAGCATACGTAAAAGAATCCCCCGCAATCGAACATGCAAAAACTCTCGCGCCCACATTCACAGCTAGAAAATACTCCCCTGAAAACAAACGCGATCTCCTTATTGAAATCGGACTAGAAGAGCTTCCCGCTACATTTGTTCCCATCGGCATGCGTGAACTGAAACGTGTAGTCAGCAGCCTACTTAAAGAAGAAAAACTCTCTCACGGTGAAATCAAAGTTTACGGATCGCCACGCCGATTGAGTCTAATTGTTGAGCAGCTACAAGAAGGCAAAAATGATTTGATTAAAGAGCGCCGCGGTCCCCGTGCGGAAGCTGCATATGACGCATCGGGCAAACCAACAAAACAGGGCGAAGGTTTTCTAAAATCGATTGGCGATGCAAAAATCGAAGAAAAAAATGGCTATCTCGTTGCACAAATCATCGAAAAAGGACGCGCTACATCCGAGATTCTCTTTGAGAAATTGCCAAAAGCAATTACCAACATGCAGTTTCCTAAAAAAATGCGTTGGGGAAATGGAGATTTTGCTTTTGCGCGCCCCATTCACTGGCTCGTCGGGCTTTTTGGCAATGAAACCATTCCGTTCCATGTTGCAACGATTACAGCAGACGCAAAAACATTTGGCCACCGCCAAATGGCACCGCAGGAAATTCTCCTCTCATCAACAGACGAATATCTAGAAAAACTGCGCAAGCAAAAAGTGCTCGTAGACCCTGCAGAGCGCGAAAAATCAATTAACGATCAGCTAGAGAAAATTTCTGGGAAAGTGATGGAAAAAGCGCGCGTCATGCGCGAAGTGCTCTATCTATCTGAATTCCCAGAAGTCGCTGAATACACCTTCGACGATACTTTTTTACGCGCACCCGCAAGCGTTCTCACCTGTGAAATGGTCAACCACCAGCGCTACTTTCCCATCGCAAATGATGCCGGTGTTTTGCAAAACCACTTTGTCATCGTTGCCGATAACAAAGTCAACTCTCAGATACTAAAAAACAACCAACACGTACTCTCTGCTCGCCTCTCCGATGGACTTTTCCTCTATGAGTCCGACCTGAAAACGCCCGATCTAGATTGGCATGAACGCTTAAAAAACGTCACCTTCCAAGAAAAGCTCGGATCACTCTACGATAAAATGAAGCGGCTTACGCAAATCGCCCCCCTCCTTTCAAAAAAACTCTCGCTTAGCAATGCAAAAAAAACCGAGCAAGCGGCAAGCCTGTGCAAAAACGATCTCGTTTCAGAACTCGTAGGCGAATTCCCTGAACTGCAAGGCGTAATCGGCCATCACTACGCAGTGAAAAAAGGCATTGACGCAGAAGTGGCTAGCAGCATTGAAGAGCACTACCTACCGAAAACAGAAAAAGGCGCTCTGCCACAAACTGAAACAGGAATCATCTTAAGCCTCTCTGATAAAATTGATAATCTCCTCGGCTACTTTTCCGTCGGATTAAAACCGACATCCTCATCTGATCCATACGCCATGCGCCGTGCTGCACTCGGCATCCTAAAAATTCTCATCGACCAGAAAATTTCCTGTAACCTCTCCGAACTCTTGCTCGCTTCTGCTAACGCCTTTCCAAACTTAAAAGGCCATTCACAAAAGCAAAACGCCCTCATCGATGAAATTCTCACCTTTATGCTGCCACGCGCTAAATCAATTTATGAAGAGCTCGGCTTTAAAGCAGATGAAATTGAAGCCGCGCTCCAAGGAAAACTTGTCGATCCGTACGACCAATATTGCAAAATTCATGCTCTGCATGAATTCCGCTCCGGAGAAGACTTTTCTAAACTCTTCGAAGTATTTAAACGCGCCAAAGGCCAATTGGAAAATCAACCGCAATTTACGCTCAACGAGTCGCTCTTTGAAAAACCGCAAGAAAAAGAGCTGGCAAAGCAGCTCACAGAAATTGCAAATAAGTGGCCTGAGAAGCGTGACTACAAAAGTGCTTTTACACTCCTAGCAACACTAAAAATGCCCCTCTCAGACCTTTTCGAACATGTGAAAATCATGGCGGACGACCGAAAAACGCAAGAGAATCGCCTCGCACTTTTGCAGCAGGTCTTTGCCCGCTTTGAAACCCTCCTCGATTTCCGTAAAATCCAAGAGTAATTGCTTATCGACAATCAACCCTATAACTTTACAATTGATGAATTTACAAGAAGAAGAGGGTCACCCGTTATGCTCAAGCTTGTATGCACTCGCTGCAATACGCAAGTTATGCTCTACCAAAAAGATGGTCCAGGCCCCCTTCTTCGCTGCTACTTTGATAGAATTCATGCGCCAAAAGAGTTGGTAAAAATACATGAGGCAACAAAACCGCCGCATGAACTTCAATGCACTAATTGCCATGCCACTTTAGGCAAATATAGCATCTATACAAAAGAGAACCGGCCTGTATTTGTGTTACTAGAAAATAGTATCACTATTAACGAGTAGACGGTTTAAGAAAAGTTTGACGAGTTAAAGCTCAACCAATAGAGAATACAAAAGTAGTTCATATTCATTTGAACATGAACTATGAGGGGGTTTCAAGCAAGACGGTGATGAATTCGTCAAGAGCCAGATTTTGAATTTACTTGGGCATATAAACGATCATATGGCAAAAAATTAAATATTTTTTATCCACTTTACTCCAATGGCAACAGCACCAAATTTTTCAACACGATTAGATCCCGGAAAGCCGTGATAGATTTTAAGAGCTTTTATCATCAACTCTTCTTGAGAATCTCGTTTTGCATCCTCTGTTAGCTGGGGCAATAGAGCTAAGATCCCTTTGTTCTCAAGCATAGAACGAAAATCTGGATAAATGTCTTTGCTTACAATTTCACAAAGAATCCCCCATTTTGCTTGGTTATCATAAAGTTTTAGTAAGTCACCTTTTTGTATCTGTTGACATTTTGACGCGTAAACTCTTCCCTCAAATTTTTTTGATCCATCTCTAATCGCATTTAAAAATACTGTTCCTTTCATAGAAAGAAAATGCTCTTTTCTATTCATTTTTTATTACCCCTTTGTAAGCATTTTAAAAACTAAAACGATTTTTTGCAATAAAGCGATAGAGAGGATCGATTATCCAGCTAGGAAGGATATAGAGCCAGCCGATGAGAGCCCATTTGCCACCAAGGAGCCAAAGGAGACGAAATACGGCTTTGCCATAGAGCCATTTTTTCTTGCCATCTTCTAGCAAAATAAGTGAATCGGCATCACCTGTTGGCAATGGTTTAAACTCACAAATGTTTTTGCGATCCGCCTTTTTTGCAATTGCAACTGCGCGCTGGCACATAGAACAACAATTGTCGTAATAGACTACGTGCATTTGACTTCCGGAGGATGAGATTTGAGAGCATCAAATTCTTTGGCAAGTTCAAAGAGGCGTTCGTCGGTAAGACCGGTGCGTTGCATTTGGTAGCGTAACTCTTCACGGCGTTGCATCCAGCTGCGATTTTGGAGCTCTTCAATGGTTTTTACTATTCCCACTTTAGAGCGCTCGCGATTGATTCGTTTGTGCAAAAGTTCAGAAAGAATGAGCTGATCTTCGACACTATCCATTTGCGAAGCGAGCTCAAGGAGATCTTTTGGCGGAGTGCCTTCGGTAAATAGTGTGAAAAGACGTTTGTAGGCGGGTGTGCGAAAGTGCTCTGGTGTGAGATTTTCTTTGGCAATTTTTAGCAGTTCCTCTTCTGCAAAAAGGAGCCACCTCATCAAGTCCGCCTCTAAAATGCGATCGGGATTAAGCTCATGGCGCTCTAAGGCACTGCCGCCTTGTTTGATGTAGAGTGTCGGGGCTTCTGGCATTTCTGAACGGAGAACTTCTTCAGGAAGGGAAAGAAGTTGAGCGAGTTTGCGTAGACTTTCATGGACCATAAGGGGATGATCCCAGCCGCGAATGCGCGCGCCAATTTCTTTCACTAGTTGGTTTTTTCGTGCAGGCGTGAGGGGTTGATTGCCTTTAAAAAGATCTACAACAAATGGCAGGTAACCAACGCTCTTTTCAATGTAGTTTTTCAGTTGAGTCGGGCCCTCTTCCTGGAGAATGAGATCGGGATCTTTACCGTCGGGAAATTGCGCAACAAAGACTTCCACGCCTTCGCGCTGGAAGAGATCGCCAACTTTTACGGCAGCCTCTTTTCCCGCCTGGTCGCCATCAAAAAGGAGATAGATTTCTTGTACGCCCAATTTGATGAGTTCTTTCACCTGCTCTTTTCCAAATGCGGTCCCCTGCCCGGCTACGGTGAGATTAAATCCCGCTTCGATCATGCGCAATGTATCGATTTGACCTTCGACAATGAGGGCTTTGCGCTCTTTTGCGATGCGTTTGCGCGAGTGCGATAGCCCAAAAAGCACTTTGGATTTTTTAAAAAGAGGCGTTTCGGGTGTATTATAATATTTGGGGCCGAAGGTCTCTTCTTGAAATTTGCGTCCCGAAAATCCAATGACGCGTCCGCGTCCATCTAATATGGGGAAAAGTATGCGGCCAGAATAGAGATCGCGCCCGCCTTTTGTTAGGCCAACTGTTTCTAGCATGGGCATAAAAACTTTTTGCTCTTTCATCGCTTGCGGCATAATGTTGCGATCAACTGGCGCAAATCCCAAACGAAAGAGTTTTACAAAATTGAGGTCGAGTCCGCGCGCAAAAAGATAGTGCAGCGCTTTATGTCCCTCATCGGTATGCAAAAGACAGAAATGATAGAAATCTGCAGCTTTTTCTACAATTTCTACTAGCTCGCGCGTGCTGGGTCCTTTTCTCTCTTCGCCATCTGCTTGTTCTAAAATCACATGGAAGCGATCGGCAAGCTGCTCCACTGCCTCTTGAAAGGAGAGTTTGAGATGTCCCATTAAAAAAGCAATCGCATCGCCATGGGCGCCGCAACCAAAACAGTGGTAGTGCGAATCGCCCTGCCGCACGATGAAAGAGGGCGTTTTTTCTTCGTGGAAGGGGCAGCATGCCTTGTAGGTCGCGCCGCTCCGTTTCATCTCAAGGTATGAACCGAGCAGTTCTTGCAGATCAATTTTTTCGCGCAGGCGATCGAGGCTCTCTTTGGAGTAAATTCCCATACTTTCCAGTATACAACTCATGGTGGAAAAATGAGAAGACGGGAGCTATTTATTTAATAAATAGAGTCCAGTCTACGATTTGATCAAAGTAATCTTTGTAAACAACTTCTTCCGAAACTCCTCCAACATGAATTAAGACGGGCCGGCATGAGACATGCTTTGGAAGCGAAAGTAGCGCGATTTTCTTTTGCACTTCTTTGATCACTTGGGTACCTATTGGATTTTTAGAAAATTTGATTTCGCAGACATAGAGAGTATTTTTCTCTTGAATCAGGTAGTCAACTTGACAACCTTTTCGGGTGGTCGTTTTTGTTTGGAAAAAGGGCCCGTCACATGTGCAGTTTTCAGGAAAAATATTTAGTGCTTTGAGGAGTTTTTTTCGGTTGTGAATGATAAGATTTTCAAACTGCAATCCCATAATCGCATCCCAATGCATGACTTTGGAAGGGTTCGCGTCTTCAAAGTCCCCTTTTAGAATTTTCTGTTTATTAGGAGCCACGTATTTTAAATAAAATCGAAGGTAATTATCACTGAGTCGGTATTTTCTAAGTTTGCCCACTTTTCCTGTTTTTATGTCCCACGTAAAATCGGCAGAGATGAATCCTGCTTCTGTTAAATCCGTTAAATATTCCGAAAAGACCCTTCCTAGCTGTATGCCTGTCTTCTCTGAAATTGCTTCTTGGGCTAGCGAGTGATAATCAGCCAAAACCTCGACAATTCGCCCGTAAGTTGTGCTTCTTTTAGAAAAAAGGTCGTGAAAGATCCGTTCGAACTCACTAAAGAGATATCCTGAGTTTAGAAAACATTGTCTGCGGATATTTTCCTCTGCTGAAATTTTTGGATCCATTAGCTCTAAGTATTTGGGAATGCCGCCTGTAACTGCTAAAATTTTGAGTTTTTCATATGCCGATACCAATTTTTGCCTTTTACCCCAAAATTTTACACAGTCCTCTAAAGGAAGCTCTTCTAGTGTTAGCGTAAGATTAACCCGACCAAAAAAACCGGTGCTCTTTAAGATGTTTTTCTCGATCCAGCTTGATATCGAACTGGCAACAATGAGGATGAGTTGCGGGTTTTTCTCAAAATAGCGTTCCCATGCATTCTTTAGCTTTCCTAAAAATGCAGAGTCTTCTGATCCCATCCATGAGATTTCATCAAGCGCTATTAATGCAGGCCCTTTTTTTACAAACTTAGCAAGTGCAGTGAATATTTCTGTCCAATCTGTGCTCTTTACGTTAGGTAGTCCTTGGCTGACCATCTGCTGTACAAACTCCTCTCTTTGCATATCCGCCGTAACTCCTTCCGATGGCGCCAACCCAGCGAATAAGAATTTATTTGAAAAACCGCCCGAAAACTCTCTTATGAGTCGGCTTTTACCAATTCTTCTGCGCCCTTTGATTACAACAAAATTTGCGCATTTGCTTGATTTTAAACTTGTTAGGGTTTTGTATTCCTTTTCTCTACCTAGAAACATATTGACTCCTCTTGCCCCCAATAGTAGCAGATTATAACATTTAAGCGCACCGCTAGATCTTGTTTTCTAGATTTAGCGGTGCCAAAACCTGATCAGATACGCACCGCTAGATCTTGTTTTCTAGATTTAGCGGTGCGCGTTTACATGTTGAACTTGAGCGGTTATGGTGTTTTCCTTTATGATAAGTTTGCAATGGACACACACTTTCACAAAAAAACCTACTCTAAGCTCGATCGATCTCCTTTAGGGAGTGCTCTACACGAGAATGTACATAAGAAAAATGAGACAGAAAAACGCATCATTCCCTCTTCACCAAAGTCGAGTCGCAGGGAGGACTTTAAAAGTTCGTTTCTGCCGATGCTCATCGAGGTCTTTGAACTAAGACAGATGATTGAAAACTATAAGCAAAAAGAAAATGGTTCGCCCCTCCCTCTGGGTAAGTTGAGCAAATCACCTATTGAAGTTTTGCAGCAGCTGGAAGCAATGCAAAACGAGGTTGAAGAAGCACAGAGATGGTTTGATGGGGTGATTTTACAAATTTCTAAAGGGATTCAAGAGGCTAAAGAAGTTTTAGGTGAAGA
>JAJFMI010000046.1 GCA_021772235.1 Chlamydiota bacterium | reverse complement strand
CTTGAGGATTTTCTGTTGTTTATAATACGAATTGCAATTATCGAAATTACAGTTACAATGCCTGTAAGAATGGTAAAGGACCATTTTTTATGCTTGCAAATGGAAATAGTGAGGTTTGTTGGGAATGGTATGTGAATCGTGTTGTTGACCTCTCGAGCCCATCCCTTGCACGCATCTGATAATAGGTTGATTCTATCCATAATATGCAGACATTTTATCATAACTTTTGTGAAATGTCAAGGGAGATTTATTGAAGGGTGGTGCAGGTAAGGTGTTTAATGTGAGTTGGTTAGTGTGGTATGAGGAAGGCGGGAGCCAACCCTACTTTGTTTAGTGAATATGGCTCTGAAAAAAAGCGAAACGCGTTGTCTTTGCCAAAGGTTATTGAAGAGGTTTCTTATCTTTTTTGACCCCTCGAAGTATCCGCCGGATACCTTCGTGTTTCATTTAAGTTTCTAGTATATATGAAGGTGTCGTACTTCTTTGCACATGGATAAGATCTTATGAGTCTATGTGAGAAACTTGGAGATATAGAGAAAAAAGCGAAGCGCGTAGTCTTTGCTAAAAGTTACTGAGAAGAGATTGTGTTAACTCTAGTCGTTTTGAGTCATCTGGGTATCCGCCAGATATAAAAATTTATAATCAGCGGATACTTTTGTTTTTTGCATTTTATCCGCCAGAAGCGACTTTTAAGACTTGTTTACGGTGAAATGGGAAAAAGCAACTTCAATATAAGAATCTGCACCATTCACAAAGAAAAAAGCGAAACGTGTAGTCTTTGCCAAAAGCTATTGTGTTCTGGTAGAATGTGTCAAAAGAGGTTTTCATGCTGACATTTTTTCGTAAACATCAGAAAGTTATCTACTCGGTTGTTGCCGTATTCATTATTTGCTCCTTTACATTTTTTGGGACGTCTTCTTCCTTAGGGGGTGAAAAGGGCCCGAAAGATGTTGTTGTGGGCAAGTTGCTAGGTGGAAAAAAATTGAAAAGTAGCGAGCTGAAAAGAACAGAGCGCTTTATTGCAAGTGACATGTATGACATCGAGCTTTTGCAAAAAAATGGCTTTCCCAATGCTTTTAATGATGGTGTTTTGCGATCTGATTTTTTTGGTACCCCGCTTGCTGAAAAAATTGCTGTGCATTACTTCGATGATATTCAAGAGGAGTTGCAGCCACGTTTAGAAAAAAGTCAGCGTTTTCGTCCTTACACACATCCGAATTTTGCCTTTCTTTCTGCTGAGATGATTTGGAATATGTGGCGTCCTGAAATCAGCGCGCACTTGGAAAATTTAAAGGCGCAAAAGCTTGTTGCAGGCGCGGTAAAAACTTTGGGGCAGTTATATGTCGATCAAGGGCAATTTCCTTCGCATTTTTTGCGCCAATTTTTGCTTTCACAAGAGAAACAGCACGACTGGATTCCGCATGATAGCAATTTGGAGAGGGGTGATTTAGCTCTCTGCCACAACCACTCTTTGGAAGATTGGGTTGGCCCGCGTTATATTAACATTTGCGCGCAACTCATTTTAAATGGTGCAGAGCTTGCGGAAAAGCGTGGGTTTAAAGTGACTTCTCACGAAGCGCGCGCTTCTATGATCCGCAATGCGGTAGAATTTTTGCAGTACGAGATGAAATGCAAAGAGGTATCACAGGAAGAAATTAGCAATTTCATGCGCAAGAATTTGCATGTTCTTGGAATGAATGAGCAGGAAGCGGTTGGTGTTTGGCAAAAAGTTTTGCTCTTCAGAAATCTTCTTAATAACGCGGGCAGCACGGCACTTTTAGATGCTATGCCCTATGAGCAGTTCCACCGTTTTGCTGATGAAGAAGTTCTTGTTACTCATTATGAATTACCCAAAGATTTTCAATTTTCCGATTTGATCTCGATGCTCTCTTTTCAAAAGTATATTGAACTTGTAGGGGAGCGTGTTCAAGGGAATAGCCTACCAAAAAATCTACGCCCTCTTTCTGCAATTAGCCCTGAGCTGCGCGAAGAGAGTTATAGCTTAAGTTATAAAACTGTAAGCGAAGATGAGGTGGCACTTACTATTGGCACAAAAGAGCTTTGGGATTATGAGATGGCTCATTATGAAACGCTTTTGAAAAAGTGTCCCGTAGGAGAAAAAGCAGTAGCAGCAAATGCGGAAGAGAAACTCCAACTTTTAGAAAAATTGAACCGCAATGTGCGCACAAAAATTGATAAAGAAGCGACGCAGCGCATGATCAAGGAACATCCTGAGTGGATTGAGAATGCCTTAGCAAAAGCGCAGCTGCTTGAGAAAAAACTCTATCTTCCGTTGAAAGGAGAAGTAACAGAAATTGCCGGTATACCCAATAGCGCTGAGCTAATAAAAGCACTTGAAAAAGGGCAGAAGCGCATCTGTCTTGATGGCAAAAACCATTACGAAATTACGAAAGCGAAAAGTAGTCAAGATGAACGTGTGTTGACCTTTGCGGAAGCAAAAGCGCGTGGCATTTTGCAGCAACTAGTCCGAAAAGATTTGGAAAAAGCTTACGCTACAGTACGTGGGAAAGATCCTGCTAGCTACAAAACTGAAAAAGGCGACTGGAAACGCTTTGATGATGTTTTTGAGCTTGTTGCAAAGCAGCACTACGCTTCACTTTTCCACACTCTTTCAAAAGAAAATCTCGAGCCCAGAGAGTATGCGCAAAAGCGACTCGAACCATTTGTGAATGAGATGCGCAAAAACGTACTGGCGCAGCGTTCGATCGATCTTAAAGGTGATTTAGAATCGCAGTGGCAGATTGAGAAGAATGAAGTGAAAGTGGCGCGCAAAAGCATCCCTGCATGGATGGAAAACGAAGACTTCACAAAGCCCGGACTTTCAAAAGCGCAAGCAATTGGCTTTTATGAAGTGCAGGAAAAAACGGATAGCAAAGCTTCACTTGTAGAACCGATGCGCCAGGGAAAGGATTTGCTTGCACAGGAAATTAAAGGGCATGTAATGGAGCAACTTCTTAAAGAAGCCCCAATCTACTCAGGAAAACGCGATGGAGCTTGATGAGATATCCCCCATCTCACCGCTTCAATTTTTTTCCTTTTCTTATCCCATCCCGTTTGCAAAAAAACTCCCTGAAAAAGGGCTCTTCACCGAGCCCTATATTCTTCCATGCATGGCGGAATTTCTCGGAGAAAAAGCCTTTGCAGACGTCGCAATTTGCTGGAATGAGAACGGCCTTGAGCTGACGATAAAAACCACGGGTAAGCGTAAAGAGGGCGATCAAGTTGAACTATTCATCGATACTCGTGATCGCAAAGAGCTCGGTTTTATTAACCGTTATTGTCACCATTTTCTCTTCACCACAATTGGCGAAGAGATCACAAAACTGCGCGCTGATCAAACGCGCGATCTCGCCCCTCCAAACAGCCTCCATCTCACGGTTGAAGAAAACAAAACAAAAATTTTCATCGAATCGGAAGCGCTCTTCGGCTATAGTCCAAAAGAGATGGCACGCATAGGATTTACTTACATCATAAAAAATGGCGAAAAACTGCAGCATTTTGCTGTTTCATCTAAAGATTATGCCGTTGCTTCCCACCCCAGCCTATGGGCTACACTAACCTTAGAGGAAAAATCATGAAATTTTCAGAAACACACGAATGGATTAGAGCAAAAGAAGGCGTCGGTACCGTTGGTATCACCAATTTTGCGCAAAAAGAGCTGGGTGAAATTGTTCACATTGAATTGC
>JAJFMI010000045.1 GCA_021772235.1 Chlamydiota bacterium | reverse complement strand
TCTAATTATGGATTTTCTTATAACAGACACTCTTGCAGGACCAGGGGATTCTGGTGGAGTGTTAATCAATATAAACGGTGAAGTAATTGGTATACATAAAGGAGGAGCAGGTTATAGGTCGCAGCTCTATAAATTAGAAATATCAAGCAAAATCGCCAAAAAATCAATAAATAAGATTTTAAAAGAAAAATCTCTAGATTATGGATTTCTTGGATGCATTCTAGACTCTCTAGAAGTGCCTTTTTATTTAATTAGCTCTAATCACCATCCAAAAGCAATCGTGAAGAATATTATTCCGGACTCCCCTGCCGACCTAGCAGGCCTGCAAACCAAGGATCAGATCATCGCTTTTGACAATACTCCCATTCGCATCTTCCAAGAACTTGTAAATGAAGTTCTCCTAAGTACTCCCGATTCAACACATACACTAAAGATCCTACGTGACGACCAAGAAATAGAATTGAATGTCACACTAGAGAGCCTTGCAAACTCCAGATACGCGCAAAAACACCTCTATTACTTGATCTAAAAAGTGAATGCAGCAGAAAAACAAATCCTCTATAGTAGTGGGAAATATAACCCTACAAAAATTTTTGACTCAGAGTACGTTTATCAAATAAGGATCCCACATGATAAAAAGTCTCACTTTTTTTGCCCTTGTTACCAGTTGTTTAACCGCATCTTGGTATGGCCCATGCTTCAGTGAAATAGAACCATCTCTTGCAGAAGTTATTGAAAATGCAAAACCTGCAATCGTGGAAATAATGGCCATATCAGAAGAAAACGAAGAATCCATTACCTATGGAAGCGGTACAGGCTTTCTCATATCAAGTGATGGGTATTTACTCACTGCGAATCACGTTATTGAAGAGGCCATTTCAATTGTCATATTTTTTGACCAATTCAACGAAGCAAAAGAGGCAAAAGTTGTTGGTCGTTACCCTGAGCTCGACTTAGCACTCCTAAAAATCCCTGGATACGACTTTCCTTATCTCACATTTGCTGAAAAAAACAGCATCCGTCCAGGTGATCAGTGTATTGGGACAGGCTACCCCTTCCCACACACTTTTTTTCCATCAGTAGGCTATCTGTCCGTAACTCTTTGGAACTTTTCTACAGAGGATTACGCTGATTATGCTCTTATTTCCACAGAATTTTCACGTAAAGGATTTTCAGGAGGGCCGCTCCTCAACACCAAAGGAGAAGTCCTCGGTCTGCAACAATCTTGTGGAGTCGATGAAATTGGGAATTTTCAACAAGCCTATCCAGGATTTCTCGTTGAAAGAATAGCCAAAGCGCTTAAGTGGGGAAATCCAATAAAAGACGACTTTTTAAAAATGACTCTTCTTAAGATGCCCCATTCTAAAGAGCACCCCACCTATAAAGATCTTGAAGCAAAATGGCTGCTTGAAATTGCAAAAATTGAAACAGATTCTCCTCTTGCGAAAGATCTTCGTGCTGGTGACAGCATCATATGTATAAATGGGGAGAGCTTCTCCTCACTACAAAGAATGCTTTTGGCATTAAAAAAACTCAAACACCTTACGAATATTGAATTGAGTATATTAAGAGAGAACAATCCCGATTTTTTGAACTTGTCAATAACCCCTGGAAAGCGGTAATATGCGGAAAAAAGAGTAGATTATCGTTATGAAATTTTTCGCATTTGCCATTAGTTCAATTCTTCTATTTAACGCCAATGTTGAGGCAGCAAAATCTAAGACAAGTGATGAAAAATGCATTTGCTCAGCAAAAGATCTCTCTCGCGCCTTTTCAGTCGTAGCAAAAACAGCGACTCCCGCAGTCGTCTTCATCAAAACAGAAGGTCATACCAGCGAAGATCTCTACGAAGGCTATAACGACAGCAATCCTTACAACCAGCAAGATGAATTTTTCCGCCGCTTTTTTGAAGGCACTCCCCGTTTCCATCGCCAACCACAGCCACAACGCAGCCAAGGTTCAGGTTTTATTATTGCGCCTGATGGCTACATTATGACCAATTTTCATGTTGTAAAAGATGCAAAAAAACTCTCCGTTATCATCCAAAATGGCCACAGCGAAGAAGTCCCTGCTACCTTTGTTGGTGGCGACCCTCAAACCGATTTAGCCATCATTAAAATTGAAGGTAAAAACTTTGACTACCTCCCCTTTGGCGATTCCGAAGCAGTTGAAATTGCAGAATTCTGTATGGCAATCGGGAATCCCTTCGGCCTAGAAGCAACAGTTACCGTTGGAAATATTAGCGCCAAAGGCAGACAAAATCTGCAGATCACCGACCGCGAAGATTTCATCCAAACGGATGCTGCGATCAACCCCGGTAATTCAGGCGGCCCCCTTCTCAACTTAGATGGCGAAGTCATCGGTATTAATACCGCCATCGTTTCGCGCTCCGGCGGCAGCATGGGCATTGGATTTGCCGTACCCAGCAATATTGCCAACACCATCCAGCAACAAATTCTTTCCGATGGAAAAGTTACCCGTGGCTACCTTGGTGTAGAACTCCAACCCATAACAAAAGAGCTTGCAGAGGGCCTCAAACTGCAAAAAACAGAAGGCGTTCTCATCACTCGAGTTGTAGCAGAATCTCCCGCTGACCAAGCTGGATTAAAACAAGGCGATGTCATTTTGGAAATCAATGGCAAAACGGTACGCTCCCCAACATCTATTCGCAATGAAATTGGCCTTGCCAAACCGGGCACAAAAGTAAATATGAAAGTGAATCGCGATGGGAAAATGCTCAATATTCCGATTACACTCGGATCACAAATGACAACAACAGCAAGCGTCTCAGCCCTTGCACAAAATATTGGGCTAGAAGTCGAAGAACTCACAGCCTCACAAGCACAACAACTGGGTTATCCTTCTGACACAGAAGGCGTGCTCGTTACCGCCGTAAAACCAGGCTCAATTAGTAATAGCGCCCGCATTCCTGCCGGCTCGATCATCATCCAAGCCAATCGCCAAAAAGTGAGTAACCTTGATGATCTAAATGAAGCCTTGAAAAAATCCGATGGAAA
>JAJFMI010000044.1 GCA_021772235.1 Chlamydiota bacterium | reverse complement strand
AATCGGCTATAGAGCTGTTTGTGCAACAATTAACCTTTTTCTTGTACGGGAAGACTTTGCTCACCTATTTGAGGAGGTACCGAGCGATCCAGTGACACTTTATAGAGATGCTTTTCGCGCATTACCAAACAAAAAATGGGTGCTTGAGGACCGATCAAGACGAGTGATCACATCCTTTGAAGATCCAGAATTTCAAATGAACATGCCAATAACAATGGAGTTTTAAAAAAATGAAAAAAATCATTTTGATCGCAACAGTCTTTGCTGCTTGTTTACACGCAAGCGCCCCCTACAAAATATTAACTAAAGAAAACGGAACCCTCTCTTTTGATTTTTTAAGAAAAATACAGAAAGATTTTGAGGTGGATACATTCATTGAAACAGGGACATACGCAGGAACGACAACAGCGCGCGCCGCCAAAGTTTTCCCTACCGTTCATACAATTGAAATCCACCCTCCCCTTTATCGCAAAACAAAAAAGCGCCTGCAGCACCTAAAAAATGTAAACTTTATCTTAGGCGACTCAGTTGCAGCAATCATGAATTACCACAATATGTGTGATGGGAAAGCCATTCTCTGGTTAGACGCTCATTCTAGTGGAGGAGGAACAGGAGGAATACCAGGTCTTAATGTGGTAGTAAAAGAACTGGAAGTTTTGCATGAGCTAGTCATTGATAATTCCATCATGCTCATCGACGATCTTCGCGGCATGTACCATCTAGACAAAAGACAAAATGAATCCATTCGAGGAGTTGTTAAACAAATTGAAAACTTACCAGGTAATTACTGCTTCTACTCCCTAGGAGATATCGGTCTTGCTTTCAACCGCGATTATCATCCAAACATCCAAGTCTCTGAGCTTGTAAAAGCCACAACCATTTCTCGCCTTTACGATCGCAGCGAAGAAAATCTTGCAGAAGTTTTGGCTGCAGAAAAACTCATCATGAACTCTTATGCAACAAAAGAGGGAAAAGCCTTAGCTCGCAACGAACGCAATTTTGCCAGATCCAAACACCCTGGTGGTGAAGTGATCTACGTTCTTTGGGGTGGTTTGCAAAAATTAGGAAGCGGCAACTATAGTGAAGCAGCGCAAAAATTTGAAATCGCTCTAAGTCACCACTGTGACCACTGGCGAGTAAAAGAGTATCTAGCGATTGCGTATGAAAAAATGGGCGAGGGAAAAAAAGCTAAAAAACTGCGTGAATCTATCTTGAAGGAGACTCTACATGTCCCCACGCTTTAAGATTTGCTGTTTTTGCTTATGCATAGCTAGTCTATTTTCTGCAGAAAGAGAGCCTTACGCTCTCTTTCTCACTTACCCTCGTTCCGGTAGAACTTGGATGACCTACTGCTTAAAAACAATCATAGACAAAGGAACTAATGAAAATGCCTGGATCGTACACCCTTCAGTACACCCCCCTTATCTAGACCCTGAAAAAAAACACTTTTTCCATCGTCATTACGAAAACAGAATCTCTTCTTTTGTAAACCCAAAATCAGACTATCTTTTGGTTATCGTACGAAACCCCATCGAATCTCTTGTTAGACATTGCGGCTCTGCTAGAAATGCCATCAAACAGTTTCGGAGCCAGTCACATTATTTTCGCAATCTTCAATATTTTGACAAATGGAAACCAAAGCGCCGCTACCTAGTCTACTATGAAAATTTCATCCGAAACCCAAAACAAGAATTAGAAAAAATTCTACGTTTTCTGGACGCATTTGAAGAAGAATCTCTTGATGCCTTCATAGAGGAGTTTGCTCAACATAAACAAGCGTGTTTGGAGCAGTATGAAAAAAATGGCGGCTCACGATCCAGAGGAGAAGATCTTCTTTTTCATTCGAAAAATTGTTCGCAAAAAGAGCTCTCCAAATTAGTTAGCTTGATGAAAAAGCATTATCCCACTGTTTGGAAGAACTATCTATCCGTATATGACGATGTGATCACAGAATCTCTATCGATAAATGAAGGTTCGTAGTCAATATGAGCAGAACGGTTGTCGATCTGAAAAAGCTGAGCAATATCCATTTTCTTTCCTAGGTTAAAGAGCTTAAGAAGGTCACTTGCTGTAAGGCTGTTCATATTGGCATTTGTTTTGTAAGTTTCATTTACAAGATTAAGGGGTAAGTTGACAATTTTTGAAGTGGCAAAACAGAGCCCAAAACGAGCATAATTAGACCGCGTCGCCCATTTCGCCTCTAGCGTATTTGGATTAGTAAAGGCAATTTGAGCAAAATCCTTTAATACCTGCTTTTTTCTGTAGATACAACAATCTACCGAGTGCGGATAAGCCCAATCGCACTTACCTTTGCTAAATTGCCATCGCAAAACATCGTCTCCGAGCTCCTCGAACGGGGGTAGCGGCTGCTTTGCCTCCATCATGTAGCAATAATTAAGGTTTTTCCCCATACGTAAATGGAACCCTTCTGCTTGATTTCGTTCTAAATAGGAAATGCAAAGCTGTAAATCCACTAGGTCTTTGATCACAATGTCATCTACAGCAAAAAAGAGATAGGGGCTTTTGCAGTTTTTTTTAAGAGCATCCATAAGAAGAGGCTTAAAATCGCTTTTTGCCGACTGGTGAGACTGCTGAATAAATGCAGCATTTGGAAACTGTTTTGCCACTTCATCATACCCTTGAGCATACTCTTTTTCGCTTGTACGATATAAAACAACGATCTGCTCAACACCACTTACATGCTGCTGTGCCGACTCCAAAAGAGCATAAAGTTGGAGGGGGCGATCATAGGAAAAAATAACGAGATCAGCGCCACTAGCAAGTAAATGTGCAACAAAAAAAATTGATGCAAAAAATTTCCACATTGTGTTTCCTTAAGTTTCAGAAACTCTGAACAATTCAACCTTCTCAAAGGGGAAGCATTGTTCAGAATCACTTATAAAAGGTCAGGTTAAATAAATGAGACGTTTTTTTCTATCAATTCTAATAATTATTCCTGGAATGATCCACGGAAAAGAAAATCATATTGGCCTTTGTATGATGGCTACGGGACGATATGACGCATTTGCAAAAGAATTTATCGCCTCTTGTCGCAAACACTTTTTCAAGGATCAACAGGTCACCTACTTTGTATTTACTGACAGTGATCTGCCATTTGAAGATGACGTAGTTGTCATTCCACAAAAACGCTTAGGCTGGCCGGACGACACCCTTAAACGTTTTCACACCTATCTTGCTAATAAAGAACTCTTCGCTGATTTAGACTATATCTTTGCCTCAGATGCTGATATGCTCTTTGTTGCCGATGTGGGAGAAGAAATGTTAGGCGAACGCATTGGCACACAGCATCCTGGATTCATCGGTAAACGCGGAAGTTACGAGAAATCTCCAAAGTCTACGGCCTATGTAAAAAAAACAGAAGGCAAGCACTATTTTGCAGGAGGGTTTTATGGGGGATCGCGAAAAGAATTCATCAAGCTTTTAGAGACAACGACGCAAAATATCGATCAAGACTTAAAGAGAGGATATGTAGCCATTTGGCACGATGAGAGCCATATCAATCGTTACTTTATTGATAACCCTCCCACTACAATTTTGTCTCCCAGCTATTGCATGCCTGAAGGAAATAAATCCTGGTTCACCAGCCAAAACCGCTACCCTCCAAAACTAATAGCCCTTGATAAAAACCACGCGGAGTTACGTAAATGAAGCAGATTTTCTTCCTTTTTCTACCTATAATCCTTTTCGCAAAAGAACTCCCCTTTGTTATTCTTATCCCCTCTT
>JAJFMI010000043.1 GCA_021772235.1 Chlamydiota bacterium | reverse complement strand
GGTGAGAAGGGGAGTCAGCTTTCTGGAGGGCAGAGGCAGCGTGTGGCAATTGCAAGAGCGATTTTAAAAGAGGCCTCTATCTATTTATTTGATGAGCCTACATCTGCAATAGATTCAGTTTCAGAAAAAGAAATCATCTTGAATCTTCTCATTTATTTAAAGGAGAAAACTGTTATCGTAATAACTCATAACAGAGCTGTAACAGAGTTAATGAGCCGATCTATAAATTTATGAAATTGTTCATTTCTTTTTTTTTGTTATTCTGTACGCTATTAAATTCTGAAAACAAAAAACTAATCATTGTTTTAGGGATGCACCGTTCTGGAAGTAGTATTATGACAAAATCGCTTGAACTGTTAGGTGCAGAGTTAGGCGATCTTCTTCTGCCACCGCAGCTTGATAATCCATTAGGATTTTTTGAAGATATTGAAATAGGCATGTTTAACGAGACAGCGCTCTACCTCCATGGGCTTGCCTCGCACTCAATAAAATTCTTCCCAAGTAAGTTGATAAATGAAGAAAAGCTCATAGAGTATGGGAATCGACTCCTTCTTAAAAAATTAGAGGGCAGGAAAAATTTCTGCTTTAAGGATCCAAGAACAGCAAGAAATTTCCATCTTTGGAGGAAAGTGATCGATCAATTGCCAAATACAGATCCTTACGTTGTTGTAATCGTTCGCAACCCCTTAAGCGTTGCCCAATCTTTATTCGATCGAAATGGCCTTGACCCTATTCGCTCCTACTATATGTGGTTGCTCTACTACTTTTCTGCGCTACATTATTCAAAGGGGCTACCAGTACATATAGTTCATTATGAAAGACTTCTCACAAACCCTGAAATTACTTTGCAAAAAGTGAGTCGATTTCTAGGGCTTCGAATAAAGAAGGACGGTACTCCCGTTGATTCCACTTATCAGCATCATGTTCATACATTACAAGAACTGAAAGAAGAAGCACATGTTCCTATTCAAGTTGTTGAACTATATGAAACACTAAGAAAAGAGGAAAAAATCTTTCCAAAACTATCTAAAATCGAAAATTTTTTGCCTCAAATTGATCCATTACTGGAATTAACTGATCGAGAGATGCATATTGGAGAGAGTCGGGAGCATAGAGGGTTTCCATTAATTGAGGAATTAATAAAGAGATGAGTTCAGAAAGTTTTCGCGCTGACTTACATTGTCACTCGAGTTGTTCGGATGGAACGGACTCCCCTTTGGAACTTTTGCATTTAGCAAAAAAGAAGGGCTTGCAGGGGATCTCTGTTACCGATCACGATACCTTAGCGGCTTATACAGAAGAGTTTTTTGTTGAAGCAAAGAAATTGGGTTTGGAGGTGCTTGTCGGGGTAGAATTTTCTGCTGATCACAGAGGCCATAGTGTGCATATTTTAGGATATGGCATGGATCCAAAAGCGGAGTCGATGCAAAAGTTGCAGGAGCACCATAAGAGACGGCGGGAAAAACGCAATCAGGCTATTGTTGACAAACTTGAAAAGAAGGGTTTTTTGATTGAAGATTTACCAACGGAAGGGGTTGTCGGACGGCCGCATATTGCACAAAAAATGGTGGAAAAAGGCTTTGTGAAAAATATTCGCGAGGCGTTTCATCAATATTTAGGTGATGGTAAATCGTGTTATGTCGTACTCGACATGGTGAGTGTTCCAGACACAATCGAGGCGATACATCAAGTGGGGGGAAAAGCTTTTGTTGCCCATCCGCATTTGCAAATTTCAGCAAATTTTGTAAAAGAAGTATTAAAATTTCCATTCGATGGGTTAGAGTGTTATTATGGCAATTTTTTTCCGCACCATGAAAAAAGGTGGTTGCAGTTGGCTGAGAGCAAAAAGCTCTTAATCAGTGGGGGGTCTGATTATCACGGTAGTATCAAGCCAAATATTGAGCTCGGTTCTTCTTGGGTAGATAAGGCAACTTTTGATAGAATAAAAAGCTCATGAATTTTATCGAACATATTAGTCACTTGCGGCGTGGACGAGTGAATGGCCGTAGCTTAGAGGTCAGCCACAAATTTAAAGAATTTCTTTTCGATCCTGATCGCGCTTATCCCATCGTACACATTGCTGGCAGCAATGGTAAAGGCTCAGTCGCAGTCAAAATGGCACGCGCTTTGGAAATTGCCGGCTACAACGTTGGCCTTTTTACTTCTCCTCATACGCATTGTTATTCCGAGCGTATTCGTATTAAGAGTGAAGAAATTGCGCTTGAGGTTGTGGAAGAAATCGGTCGAGATTTACTCGATTTTGCCGAGGCAAATTATTTAGAACCGACATTTTTTGAGATTTCGACATGGATCGCAATGGAGTATTTTCGAAGAAATAAAGTGGATATAGCCATTATTGAAGCGGGAATTGGCGGGCGTTTAGATAGCACAAATGCGATTGAAAAGCGTCTTTTGTCGGTCATAGCATCAGTTAGCCTCGAGCACAAAGAAGTTTTAGGAAACAGCCTTGAAGATATTGCCAAGGAAAAAGCGGGAATCATTCGTGATAATGACGTGATTTTAGGACCGACGGCCAACTGCCCGGAAATTCTTGCTATAGCAGAGATGCATGGTGCTACGGTGCATTTTGCAGGAGCTGGACTTCACTATGAAATTGAAAATCAAAATGTCGCCCGAAAAGCCTTAGAGTTATTGAAAAAGCGCTTTACTATTCCTGAAAATGCAATTGCGCAAGGGCTTTTAGCAAAACTTCCTGGGCGTTTCGAGCTTTTAGAGCCGGATATTCTTTGCGATGCAGCGCATAACGCTGCTGGATTGCGCGCGCTTTTACATCTTTTAGAAATGGCCTATCCAAATTCTAACTTTAGATTTGGTATTGCTTTGTCAAATAATAAAGATCATAGTGACTTTCTCAAGATATTAGAAGAATCAGAAATTCCCTATCACTGGATACAGGTAGAGCATGAGAGGTTGCAGCGAGGGGAAAAACAGATTTCATTTGATAAACTAAAAGAGCTCGCCCGAAAAAAAGGCGAGCTTCTTGTTTTGTGCGGCAGTATTTACCTGCGTGGATCAATTAAGCAAACTGCGCTTGTATAATATCGGAGTCGGCAGTTGCTTCCATATACTCAGGTAGCTCGCGCTCCATTCTAGAAACCTCTTCGCTAGCTGAATCACCTAAATCATCTCCATTTGCAACAAAGTATCCAACTCGGATTGCCGCTTCCGCAAGTTTTCGACTAAGGGAGTAGGCAAGAGTGAGATCAACTGTTATTGAAAATTCATTTAGACAGGCCCCCATGTTATGAGTGAGGATGTTGAAAGCTTCCTTTATGTCTTGCGGAAGACCGCCATAGAGAGAAAAGAATTGTTCCTTATCGCCTGATAGGAGAAGCACACCCGCCATTTCATAAAGATAAAAAGCCATTTCAGCTTGATCTTTCTTTTCTAAATTCGAGTGAAGGTTGAAGTTGAGAGGAGGAATCTTTTGCGCTTTTTCCGAATATTCACAGCAAATTTTGGGAAACTTTCTTAATTTCTTTTTAGCAGCTTCAAGATCGCGGCGCATAGCGGCTTGTGGAGCGACAGCATCCTCAAAACTAGCGATTTCCTCTAAAAGTTTTTTTACTTGAGCTGGTTTAGTGGCAGTCGCAGCTCTTTCGATGAGTTCCCTGCTGTACTCTAGATTGTTTTGTTCAATAGTTTGATGAAGCAGCTTGCCATGCAATTCTTTTTGAGAATCGGTTTGGGGCGTGATTTCAAGGAGTCTTTCTAACGAAGGCTTCAAAGAATTATTTTGAAAACGTTCGAGTTGTCGTTCTGTCTGGAAGGCGTTAGCCATATTAACCTCTTATATTTATTATAATTATTATAAAGTATTAATGTGAGATTTATTAAGATCTCTTAACTAACTTTAACCCAACTACAATTCATTATCAAGTCGTCGTACACTAATATCTCAGGTTTAATCGTATACGCGATTTATCGCAAGCGAATTTACTAAAATAAAAGCTATTAAATCACTCAAAAACAAGAGGTTAACCTTATCTTAATTGATTTTTGATTCAATGAAAATAAGTGAAGGGGAAAAGGGTCGATTGACCCAATTAATAGTTGAAACTATGTATTTAATATTTGAAATTTCGGAAACAAATTGAAACAGGGCTTCTTGTTCAGTTTTTCCTTCCGGATGACCCGGATAGCAGGTAATCGAGATGAGACCACCTGGTTGAATGATCTCTAAAGCGTTTTGCACGCTCTTCAGCGTTGTATTGGTCATTGTGGTGAGGGATTTGTCAGCACCAGGAAGATAACCCAAATTATAGACAATGAGCTTGGGTGAGACGGGAGGGAGAATTTCATGTGAACCCAAATGAAAATGCGACATATCAATTAAATATTTTAATTCAGCGCGTGTGTTTTCGATTGCCGACTCTTGAACATCTATGCAATGCAGCTTTCCTTCAGGACCAATCAGTTCTGCAATAAAGAGAGAATCATGCCCATTTCCACATGTGGCATCGATAGCACAATCGCCAGCAGTCAAAATCTTTTTCCAAAAGTCATGCGCAATTTTTATATGAGATCGAAAAAGAGTCATGGAATTATTCTAGCACATTGTGTAAGATAATTCATACGACCCGGGGTATTAGCTCAGTTGGTTAGAGCGCCACGTTGACATCGTGGAGGTCGGCTGTTCGAGTCAGCCATATCCCAATTTTGAAAGAAGAACAATCGAAACGTCAGACCATGGCAGAGCTGCTTGCAGCAACTGTTTTGGAGCTTTTTCCTAAAGCGCAGTTGCTCTATACAGCAGCATCACGTGAAGGGTTTTTTGCCGACTTTATTTTTCCTGAGCCTGTAGCAAAAGAGCAACTCAACTTTGTTGAGCAGCGCATGCGTGAAAAAATCGATAAAGGCTTAAACGTGCAAAAATTGGATATGATTGGCGAGAGCTTAGCGCATTTTCTACGAGACAACGGACAGGTAGTGGCCGCAGCGCTCTTGTACAACCGTCTGGGCGAAGTATTGCCTGTCATACAAATTGAAAATTATGCCCATATATGTGAACAGCCTTTTGCTCAAGAAGTTGATATCATCCCAAAACTTGAAAAAATAGAAGAGTGTGAACCCTACTCATTTCGCGGACATCAAGAACAAGTTACAAGGATTTCTGGAAAAGGAAGAAAGGCTAAAACACATCTAAAACTTGGAAAAAACCTTTTTTCATTTCTGCCTGAGAAGCCCGTAACGCGGAATGGACCAGTAGAAATTATTTGGCATGGAGAGGGGAGTAAACTCTTTTCTCAACTTTGTGACCTACTTTCTGAAACAAATATTGAGCAAGTGAAATTGCCACCAGAATGCACATTAAAGGAATATTTGCATGTGACTGGAAAGAAGGCTGCAGCAACCATTCGGGAGGAGAATTTTCATAATCAAAACTTTTCCTATGGTCTTTTGGACCCGCTCAGATCGACAGCTTTGTTAACCCTTCAACGCCTCCCAAAGAAAAAACTTGCTGAAACTTTCATTTCTTCCTTGCAATTCTCCTCAAAGATTTATAAAATGTTAGACTTAACGTGGCATGCATATTTGATGATGCCGACGCGGAGAGGTGAAAACCACGAAGCGCTTGTAGAGATGATGCAGGAATCTGCTGAAAAGGCGGGCATTAAACTGGAAACAAAGATTGTTCCAGGGAAGGGGCTGCCAAGAATCTCACTTAGAGTAAAAGATATTTTTCAAAAAGAGTGGACCTTAACCACAATCCTTTTGGAGGAAGTGGAAGGGGAAGTACTCCTTTCACATAAACTTTTTACTTCAATCGAGCGACTCATCGCCCTCTTGCTAGAAAACAGGTGTGAATACATGGTAAATAGTCAGTGAAAAAATTCGGAAGTAAAAGACCAACGGGACCGCGACAAAGAATTAATCGCGACATCCGTGCCCCTAAAGTGCGCGTGATTGGACCAGAAGGCGATCAGTTAGGTGTAATGACCTCACGAGACGCTCAATTTAAAGCGCAGAATTTAGGACTTGATTTAGTAGAGATCTCTCCGAATGCAAACCCGCCAGTATGTAAAATATTGGATTACGGCAAGTTTAAGTACGAGCAGACGAAGAAAGACAGAGAGAGCAAAAAGAGCCAGCATCAGATTAAAATCAAAGAGATCAAAGTCAAACCAAACATTGACACACATGATCTCGAAGTGAAACTGAAGAGGGCAAGAGATTTTATAGAAAAAGGAAATAAGGTGAAAGTTACCTGTATGTTCCGAGGGCGCGAAATGGCGCACAAGGACGTAGGAAAGCGCGTTGTAGACAAAGTTTGTGAAGAACTTTCCGATATCGCCGATACCGAAGCGCATGCGAAGCAGA
>JAJFMI010000042.1 GCA_021772235.1 Chlamydiota bacterium | reverse complement strand
TTGAACAGTATGCTTCGGGACATACAGGGCGTGAGTTTATTTTTGAAAAATCGACAGAGGATCTTCAGTCTAAAGAAATGTTTGAGGAAGATTTAGAGACTATTGTAAGGACTTACAAAAGATCATCGAAAACTAGAAAAGATATGGAAAAAGACGTTGAGCTTTTTCAAAGGCTGATGGGAGAAATAGAAGAGCTTGAAGTGAAAGAGGAGAAGAAATTTGACTTAGGTATTAAAGAAATATGCAGATTCTCGCTATCATGTTCTACCGATGAGGGCTCTTCTGATTATTACTCCTCCGATTCAGATGTAGAAATGAGTGATGATTAAGGATGTAGATCTATCTATTGGGAAAAAGTTGAAGGATAGAAGATACTTTCCATAACCCCAAAAAACTGCGCTAGACGTGTTATTAGCTTAGGCTCGAATATTCGTGTGCCATTTTCTAAACTATGCGCCGTCCCAACACTCATAGGTTTAGGGTGATTCCTTAGGTAGTCTGAAACGAATCCTTTGAAACTCAAACCATGGCCGACGCGTAACTCTCCGAGTACGTCACCTTGGTATTTACGTACTTTTTGCTGTAACTTATTGATTTCTGTTGTTGCAAATTGCACTAACATCTCAAGCTCATTTTGTTTCAATAATGATTTTGCTTTTGGAATTTTGGTGCAATTTCTCTTTATCCACGTATCTGTCTCTTCGAGCGTCTTTCCGATCAAACCTGAGAGAAAAATGCGCTCCTCATTTGTTTCCATCACATCGTAGAGTCTCATATGAAAGAGTGTTTTTGTGCCCGAATGGTTGATATCAGTAAATAATTTAGTGATTTTTCTTTGCAGTTTTTCCCGATCACGATTTTCACCTGCTGCAGATTTAATTTTACCTGCAAGTTTTTGAATGGGTGTTGCGCGTGTAGCTAGAGCTTTATGGACATCTTTGTTGTATTGCAATTCGCGGACAGTTTGTAAAAGAGTGAGGTAGGAAAGGTTTAGGAGCTTGGAAAGTTGCAATCGCAGAGTAGGCGATGCGGTAGAGAGCAAGTAGCCATAAAAAAAGCTGTGGAGGTTTGGGGTGCGATTATTTGTACGTTGGATCTTCTGAAAGACCTCATCAAACTCGCTTTTGATCACGCTTTGCGCTTGTAAATCGGCTTGAATCACTTCAAATCTGCGACGAAATAAAGGGATAGAAAGTGCGGTTCTTTTTTTTGGGAAAGCGGGGAGGAGTTCATTCGTTTCGACCTCACTGCCCCAAGCTTTTCGCACTGCTGGAATAATTTCACTAATTACGCGTGCAATTTTTGCATTGTTTGCTGCAAGGATAGCTTTTGTAGGACCTGCATTTTTATAGATCTTCCCACAAAGTTCCTGATAATTCTGTTCTACAGCCTCACCCACGATTTCTTTTCCCGACTGGTTCAATCTCTTAAAGATTTCAAGATAAAAAAGAGGGCGAAAATGCGTAGGCGCGCACGCGGTTTGCATGCTGGAGCGCTCTTCAAGAAGCTCAGAACGGAGATGATTGATCTTTTCCTTAATAAATTTTAAGCAAGTCTCTTTATCAAACTCCTCTTCCTTCTGATATTGATCAATAAAAGGCGCTGCAAGTGGATTTTCTAAATCTATATTCAACCACTGTTCAAATTGCGGGCTATTTGGTTGATTGAGTAGGGCAGAGAGAGACTCTCCTGCTCGTTTGTAAATTTTTAGAACTTCTACAACATGTTCATTTTTTTCGGATTCAATGAATTTAGTTGTTTCCCTTAGAAAGAGAGCGACAAATTCTTTTGTTGCATCCACAGGGGAGGTGAGTCCCTGAGAAGCGCGATTTAACAGAGCGATACTATCTTTGCGTAAGAGACTATCACGATATTTTTCATCAATATCGCGATCGGCATCATTCACTTCCTTAGGAAGGTCGAGAGTAGCGTTGCTTTCATCATAAAGATGTGAGCGGTAAAGATAGATTTTTCCATCAGTAGAGAGGTTAGGGTTTGTGGCAGAGTGCGCAGCCTGAAATTTCGTTGAGTTTACACTCTTAGCGTTATAGCCTTGATGCAGGGTTTTTGCTTCATGAAAAGTTTTCCGCGTGTTGTAGCAAGCGATCACCTGAAGAAAAAAGAGCGAAACGCGCTTCTCTACATGCAGGATGATCTGGTCAGTTGATTGTGTGAGACGAAATTTTGCATCTTTGATCCGAGCGCGTTGTTCTACAGCACAGTAGATTTGGTCGATTTCGGAGGAGCTGCTGTTGGAAGGAAGCAGCCCTCTTCGCGCCTTTTTTGCATCTTCTATTTTAAATTCTGGTGAAACAGTGAGGCGATTTAAGTTAACAGTTGTTGCTGGCATTATTGACTCCAGATTTTACAGGGTCTCTATTTTAACATAATCTTGATTTTTATGAATAGACCTTTTAGTCTGGTGCTCTATGTTACCTGTTAAAATTGGAAGTTATAGAAATGGTGGTGCAGAGTACGCCTTTTATGAGCACTGTGCTGGACAAACTTTTGCTATCGGTACGGATAGTCTAGATCCTGCAACTGTCAACTGTTCAAGATTTTCCTTTCCGCATAACACTCCTGCCGTTGAAAAAATAGCCTTGTTGCTTGCAAATAGCCGCGTAAAGGCTACTTATTATTCCGACAGAAATGAAGTCATCTTTTGTCCTAAGGCGATTGTAGAGTGGAAAGGTTTGAAAGAAAAACAGCTGTCAGGAGAGGTCTCTTTTACGTTTGTCTGCAAAGATGGCAGGGTCTGTTTTGGTAGAGGAGAGTATCTTGTTGTTTGGAATTATGTGGAAAATGAGACAAAGTACATAACAATCGAAGAAAATGCAGAAATTACAACTGCTGTTGAAACCTCATCAGGGGAATTTCTCATTGGGGATGATAAGGGTAAAATTTATCGAGAAGGAGAGGTTTTCTTTGAGAGAGAAGGTGAGGTTAAGCAAATTGTCGCATTAAATGAGGATGTGATTCTTGCTCTTATAGAAGATGTGGTTTACGCGATTCAGGTTGAAAGAGGAATGCTTATAACCGAAATGAAGGTGTCAGATCAAGCGTGTGTTTTTTCAGATGGAAGAGTCTGCTGGGTTGAGGGTGATGTTTTTCAGATGGAGGCTTTTGAAGAAAACTACTTTGAGCAGAGACTGGGCTCTACCCCTTTTTACAACTTTATAGTGCTCGACGAAGGGCATCTATTTTTGCAAAGGGAATGTTTTGATGTGAATAGCAAAATGCTAGCGGTTACGCTGCTCAATCGTCATTCAGGTAGATTTCTTGAAGGAATAATAAAGAAGGAGACCGCAAAAAGCATCTTTAGTAAGGAAAGTGCTTTTCTTGTTGGAGATAGTGTTTTAGCATTTCCTGTCGGTAAGTGGAGTGAGCACTATGAATTTCACGATTTTACAAATTCAGAAGGTTCTTATGAAGGGCCGGAATTGGGAGCTTGGGGAGTACTTGCTGCATGTAAACTTTCGGATGGGTCAATTGCATACTGTACTGACACCACAACCTCTCGATTCCATATCATCTCTGAAGATGGAGAAGAGCTTTTCAGCGGGGCAATAATAAAAAATCGCCAGGCTCAGTTTGTTCGGGAACTTCCTGATGGAAATATTGCGATTGTGTTTTGCAGCGGTGCTGTGCAAATCGTGCAACCGATCACCAGGAAAAGACGCCTTCAAGAGTTACAAGAAAAGGGGATAGGGGCGATTGAAAAGGGGAACTTATATTTAGCGCGAAAAATTTATGAAGAGGTAATCGGAATTGCACCTGAAAAGACTAAAGTTGGAGAGGCTTTTCAAAGTGCGCTTGAGGTTCCAATTGACGATCCAATTTGTGCTAGGCGAGCGAGGCAACTCTTTCGGAGAATTCGCTCCGAGAGTGGTATTGGACTGCCTGATAAGAGAAAATATCATAAGCGTTTACTTGTAGGTGAAGGAGGATTTCTCTACACAGAAGCCCTGGTTGAGAAGCATCCCGATGTGGCAATTCGTACCGAAGCTACAGAACATCTTAACCACGAAAATGATCATGCTGTAAGCGCTCGAGTTGCGCGCTTAAGAAAAAAAGGCGTTACGGTGAATTTTGGTGTGGATGCGACGCAGATTCATGAAGATTATTCAGGTAGAAGATTTGAGCGCATCCAATGGAACTGCCCATTTGGTGATCCGAGATTCCGTGAAGAATTCTACCGCGTACTTCCTCAATTTTTTCGCTCTGCCGCGCAATTGCAGCAGCCAGGAGATCGCATTCATATTGTCCTCGATCAACCTCAGGGCTATTATAAGCAGAGACAGATTGAAAACCCTCTTATCCCCGCTGCCACCATATCGAAGTACCGCCTCATTCGCAAAAGAAGGTTTGATGAATCGCGCTATCCGGGCTATGAGCATCAAATTACTGGACAACTTGTGAGATATTCTGATGAGACATGTGGACGGGAGTTTGTTTTTGAGAAATCGGATCTCCGTCAGCGGTCTAATAAAGGATTTGATGCATCTATGAGCCTTTTGATGAAAGACTATTACAAAGGAACTCCTAGTTCGAACAAAGATCGTTTTGCAACAATTATTAAGCAAGAAACTGATGAACTTGAAGTGAAAGAAGAGAAACGCTACCAGGTTCGTAAAGATAATTATTCAACTGTCGGTGCATCAAATGTTCGCTTCTATTACGACTGCAGTACAGATGAGGATTCGTCTGATTATTACTCTTCGGGATCAGAATAGAACGTAAAAACAAGGCTAAAGCTCTATGTTACCTATAAAAATTGGAAGCTGCACAAATGATGGCACGAATTACACCTTTTATGAGCATTGTCAAGGGCGTGTCATTGCGCAAATAAGCGGTAAAGAAGAATTCTATTCAGTAAATTGTAAGAGCGGTCTGTTTTTCGATTGTCGAACAATAGTAGAAAGAGTGCAGCGTCTTCTTGAAAGTTGCCGATTTGCGCCTATTTACTCTGAAAAAGAAAAGCGTGTTGAGTTTAAATTGCGGTCGACAGATGGCTGGGAAATGTTAAATGAGAAAAACTACCCGGAGGAGATCAAGGTAAGCAGGGTTCTTTCCAATGGGGGCATCTGTTTGATTACATCTTCGAAAATTGATATCTGGGATCCTGTTAGCGGGAAGGAAACGGTTTTTCCAGCTGGGGTGGAGTTTGCTGCCGTAGCTGAATATAAATGTGGTGAATTGCTCTTAGGAGATCATAGCGGAAATATCTACTTCAATGGTTCGAAAATTGCATTTATCTCGGATAAGAAGATAGAACAGATTGTGGTTCTCTCTGAAAAGAGGATCCTCGCACGTGTTGTGGGGCAAGTCTTTTTGATTGATTTAGAAAAGTTAAAAGTTGAACAAAGCCTAGAAGTAGGAGGTGGAGCGGAAATTGCTAATGAAGGCGCGATTTATCATTTGCAAAATGGGTTTACAGTGCACCGCGTTAAAAATGGTGTCATTGTAGAACATCTAAATATTCCTAAAGTGATGGACTATAGGTTGCTTGAGCAGACGCACCTGCTTTTGGCTGAGAAAAAAAAGCGAAATCGTTTTCAGGTTACTCTTTGGAATTTACAATCAGGTAAAAGAAGTTTTGCTACTGTTTGTCAATATCGAGTGAACCAGTTTTTCAACCGGCAGGAAAGCCTCTTTCCTTTGGGAGATGATGGGCTGGTAAATCCAAAGAAAGAATTTTTCCATATAGAAGGGGATTTAGAGCGCCTGAGGTATCAGCCCAGCGCATCAAATATTTATGCCGCTGCACATCTGTCAGACGGCTCTATTGCTTTTGATGCTACAGATGGTTTACATATTGATGGGGGATATCATGAGACTTTTCATGCAAGATCGACAAAAGGAAAAGAGGTAAAAGGGATTTATGAGCTGTCTAGCGGGGCTCTTGCCATAGTTGGGAAAAAAACCATTCAAGTTTTTCAAGCTGTGTTTATTGAAAAGCGCTATCAACAAAAAATAGATGAAGGGTTAAGGGCGCTGCAAGAATTAGATTTTCGTTCTGCAAGGCTAGCATATCAAGCAGCAAAAAACCTTTGTCCTGATAACAGACAACATCAGACGGCATATCTAGAAGCTTTGCGTGTTTTTAGCAGGGAAAAGCACCGCTCTACTGCTGGGATGCGATATGCAAAGCACTTATTGAGGGAGGTGGAAGAGGATGCGGGTATTTCAAATTTGAGTGAGCGTCGTTATTATAAACACTTGATAGTTGGTGATGGAGATCTCACCTTTTCCGAAGCGCTTGTAAAAAAACATCCAGAAATTGCGGAACATCTTGTAGTAACAGAGCTCTCTCATCCTATGGATGTTGCAAAAGAAAAATATTCGAAGTTCAGCGATGAAAATGAAGCGCTGCACGCCTTGTCTAGGGCTACGGAGAGATGTTTTTTGAAGGGAGTTGAAGAGAGGATGGCCTACTTAAAAAGGCTTGGAGCTGAAGTGTGTTTTGGGGTGAATGCAAAACAGCTCAATAAAGCTATTCCTGATGAACGTTTTCACCGCATTCGATGGAATTTTCCACCTATTGCAAAAGAAAAAGATGTGAGTTCCTTCACGGTGCTACCTCGTTTTTTTCGAGCAGCAGCGCGTATGCAAAAACCGGGAGATAAAGTCCTTATTGGATTGGACCAAATACCTAGCCTGTTGCTGCCTGCGGCCCTGCTTGCAGGCTACAAGCCTACAGGGAAGCGCAGGATCGACGAAAAGCGATTTCCGGGATACTTACATCATAAAGATCGTCTGGGCTATTTGGTGGCACGCACAGAGCATGCAAGGGAGTTTGTTTTTGTGAAAACTGAAGCTGCTTTGCCCTCAAGTAAGAGCTTTTCTTCAGATCTTCTACTGCTGATTAAGAATAGTGAAGGAGGAGAGCTCACAGAGCCAGAGCAAGTACGAGTAGTTGAGATGCAAACAGAAATCGATGAGCTTGAAGTGGTTAAAGAGGCTGAAGATCCTGACAATGGTGGGCGCTATTTTCAGCACGATATTGTTTGCGATACAGAGAGTGATTCTCCTTCATACTATTCAGAATAGTATTCTTGTTCGAAAAAAGAATTCCTAGTAATGTGGCAAAATGATTATACGAAATTTTTTCTTAGCATGCGTTTGCGCAATGGGACTTGTACAAGCAGAAACAGCAAATGCACAATGGATTTTAGAATATGTACAGCCAATCCCTGACTTTCCAAAAAAGGGAATTGTCTTT
>JAJFMI010000041.1 GCA_021772235.1 Chlamydiota bacterium | reverse complement strand
GCGCGACGTCTGCGATTCAAAATTTTACGACCATTTTTAGTCGACATGCGAGAGCGAAAGCCGTGCTTCTTAGCGCGTTTTTTCTTACTAGGTTGGTATGTACTTTTCATAATTCACACTTAAAGTTGATGAACCCATCATACAGAAGAAGATAGAACATTGTCAAGAAAGAACCCACATGCTATGCTGAGTACTTAACTTAAAGGAAGACCTATGAAAGTAAAGGCATCCGTGAAAGCAGACCCGTCGAAGGGGGACAAAGTAGTCCGCCGCCGAGGTCGCATTTACATAATCAATAAAAAAGATCCAAACCGCAAACAGCGCCAGAAAGGCCCTGCAAGAAAAAAGTAGAATTATGGCAAAAAAATCTTCAGTTGAAAAACAAAAGCGACGTGAACGCCTTTGCGCATTGAAGCGCGAGAAGCGAGCTGAGCTAAAGAAAATAGTTAAAAGTTTAGATAGCACAGTAGAAGACCGTGAGAATGCGATGATTGCGCTGAATAAGCTGCCGCGCAACTCTTCACGAATTCGACTACGCAATCGCTGCCAATTCACCGGCAGATCGCGTGGATTTCTACGCAAATTCAAGCTTTCTCGCATTACCTTTCGTGAGATGGCTCGTAGTGGAATGTTACCAGGCGTAACAAAAGCTAGTTGGTAGCTTGTTTTTTTAAAGCAACTCTTTAGGAAGCTCTGAAAAGAGCTTCCAGTTTTCAAATTCCTCGCACCAGACGTGCGACTCATCATCAAATAATTCATTGTTACGCGCTTCCATAAAAGCATTAAAGCTCATTGGACCTATTTCTCGTCGTTCCTTACTCAAGTAGTACCACATTTTTTGGGCTAGTGGATGCGTTGGCAAAACCACTGCCGCCACTTTTTTCTCCTTCATTTTGGGAGCAAAAACAATAAAAGGCAGACCAAGCACACCAAATAAGAAACCGAACCAGAACCAGCGATTGGGACTGCGACCTTTGTGCAAAGCGATTTTTTTATGAATGTGGCCAAAGAAAACAGCGCCACAAAAGGATAGAAGCATCATGTAAGGATTCATGACCCCATTATCTCAAGTTGCCAAATAGAAAGAAAGAGGAGTAAAATGGTAGCAAGTAACAAAAAGGAAAGAGAATGAATCAGTTAAAAAGAACATACGCATGGCACCCAAACCTTGTAGGCGGGGGAGACCCAACTCTTGCAGCCGTTCCTTTTCAAGCTCATGGTTGTGATCCGGAAAAACACTTTCGAAAAGCTGTAAGACAGGATGAAATGGAAGTTGTTTCTGCGTTAAAGAAAGCAAGAGTCGTTGAGGATGTTAGACAAGCGCTTCAAAGCCCCTCTTTTGATGGAGAGCAACTTAGCGAAGAAATGAAAGATTTACTTGCTGACCTAATGAGATATCCTAAAAGTGCAATTGATGAATAAAATAGCCCTATAGGATATAATCAGGGCTTATGAGGTGAAGTTATGGATGATAAATTTAAAGAAATAGATACCAAAGAAATCGAACTGCCGGACACAATCTTTGCGCGAGACATAGATAATAACGTGTTTCAGTCAATTGCAGCACGCTGTTTGGTTGATGTCGAAGGCGTAGCATTTGTGGAAGGTAATCTGCTCGACTCTTTGCTGGGGCGCGAAGGCGAGCGCGTAAAAGGCATAACCGTAAACCAAGATCAAAAGAGCCACTCTGTAAACATACGTTTAGAAGTAAACGTCGCTTACGGCGTCTGCATACCGGAAAAAGCAGATGAGATCCAATCAAGCATCGCAACAGAAATCACAAAACTTACCGGACTTCATGTGGGATCTGTGCACGTAGTCTTCAAAAATCTCATCCCGCTCCTGCCTGAAATTAAGGAAGAAGAACCGGAAGAGCTAGAAGAGCCTGAAGCATTACTTGAAGACGAAGAAATAGAGGTGTAAATTGAGAAAAGCCCACCTGCTTTTTTCCTGCGTTCACCTACTCACATCACTCCTAAGCATCGTCTTAGGAGTATTTGTACTATCACTTCGCTACTCTGATCAACTGCAACTTCTACTCTTGCGCCACAGCGATTTTCTTCTCAAATTTGGTACCACACTTATTGTGCTTGGCATTGCACTCATTACCGCACTCTTTATCATCAATCGCACCCGCTACTACCAAGTAAAAATGACCACTCACTCAGTCGATGAAAAACTCCTCCGCACCTTCCTAACCGACTACTGGAAAAAACAATTTCCCGAACAAACTAGCCCTGACGTCCTCATCGACGCAAAAAAACGCCTTGAAATCCTCGCCGAATTGCCCCATGCAAAAGACGAAGAAGAAAAAGAGCTACTTCTCCAAACTCTAGAAAAAGACCTTGGGAAGCAACTCACAAAAACCTTCGGCTATACTGGAGAATTCCTTCTCACAGTTTCTTCATAAATAGATATCCAAAATTGTAATAATCCAATGATGAACTTGTTTCATCGTTTCATCGTTGACAAAACCAATAGGGTTTCTTTTTAGTCTGTTTTTGTCAATTGTTCGAATTTGCTCGCAAACAGCATAGCATTTCTTCTTCAGCCCAGAATTTTTTTCTTCAAGGAGAATGTGGCTAACAATTTTCTTGTTTTGTGTGGTGCAGGGGATAATTGTTACAAGTCCTGCTCGGCTGTTATTGAACTGATTCCCGGAGATGATCAATCCTGGACGTATTTTTTTTCCCTGCTCTCTACCTTGGACTGGATCGGGATCAAACCACCAAATTTGTCCTTTTTGAAATTTAATCATTTTCAAGTCCATCCTCTAGGGTGCCATCCAATTCTTCTCTTTCTTTAAGCTCCTTTTCCCAAAGTTTTTTATTTGAGCGGAGCCGTCCGTAGTCTTTGTCAAGCTGTTCCATATCGATCTGTCTTTTGTAGTAGATCATAGCTTTTTCTATTACGTTCATTCTCGTCTCTCCTGTCTGAGAGGCGATTTCATCGACGAGCTCTTTAGATTGCTCTGTTATCTTTGCTGAAATTGCCATTATTCCTCCTGTTCTACTAATTATTCTACCATTTGGTAGAATAATTGTAAAAAAATATCGCAAGAAAGGTTTAAGTGTCTAAAGACAAAAAGGTTGAGTGTCAGGTGGTTTTTTCGCGCAAGTTTTTGACGTCTTTTTTGGTGATGCCGGGGATGGATAAAAGTTCTTCTTCACTCGCTTCAGAAATACGCTTTACGCTGCCAAAATGTTGCAGCAGGCGTTTTTTCTTTGTCGGGCCGATGCCTTCAATTTCATCCAACTTACTTTTGATCAGGTTTTTCTTGCGCGTTTTTTTCTGAAACGTAATGGCAAAGCGGTGCGCTTCATCACGCATCTCCTGCAAGAAAAATAAAGTAGTGGAGCGTTTATCGAGGGAAATTGGCTCTTTACGATGGGGGAGAAAGATGCGCTCTTTTGTGAGACCTTTTGTATGCAGGGCCTCTTCTTTTGTCAGAGCAATAATGTCTACGGACGCAATTCCCAGCTCTTCAAAGACTTTTAATCCAACATTGAGCTGGCCTTTGCCACCGTCAAGTACGATGAGATCGGGAAAATCATCTTCTTTTTTCGCCTTTGTAAGACGCCGTGTGAGCACTTCATGCATTGCAGCATAATCGTCGGTAGCGCCTCGAATTTTAAAGAGGCGGTAGCGTTTTTTATCAGGAATGCCATCGGTATAGGCGACTTGCGAAGCGACAGCTTGCACGCCACCGATATTGGAAGTGTCAAAGATTTCAATGCGCACAGGACAGCGCGAAAGAGAGAGCTTTTCTTCTAGGTCAAGGAGGCGATCTTCGCGATGGGTTTGGTCGGCAAGCTCGCGAGAGAATTGGTCTTGTGCATTTTTTGCTGCGAGGTCAATGAGTTTTTTCTTTGCGCCCTTTTGTGGGCTGTGAATTTTCGCTCCGAGAAGCTCCTCTAAAGTCTCTTTTTCCGAAAGTTTTGTGGGGATTAAGAGCTCTTTTGGCAGGTGCGGATGATTTTGGTAGTGCTGCAAAAGAAAAGATTCCACAATTTCCTCTTCTTTGCCCGCGACCTGTTTGAAAGGGTAATTTTCCGACCCTACAAGGCGGCCATCGCGATAGAGCACAATCACGATCACGAGAAGATCGACTTCGCGAAAAAGCCCCAGTACATCGCAATCGGCAAGTTGCCCTTGCACAGCGGTGTTTTGCGCACCTATTACATGCTGAATTTGAGCGATCGTTTTCTTTATCGCCCCCGCTCTCTCAAATTCTAAATTATCCGATGCGCGCTCCATCTCAACATTTAAACCTTTAAGAATCTCCTGATCACGCCCTTTGAGAAAAGCTTTTGCCTGATTGACAAGATGTTCATACTCTTCCTTGCTGCATTTATCTACGCAAGGGGCAATGCAGCGTTTAATTCCATATAGGAGACAGGGGCGCGTGCGCGATTTTAGTTCACTGTCAGAGCATTGGCGCATGGGAAAAATCTTCTGCATCAGCTCTAAAGTCTGCCGCGCAGCAAAAGCGCTAGTGTAAGGACCAAAATACAAACCGTCTTTTTTGGGTTTGCCGCGATAGCGCACAAGTTTAATCATCGGCCAAGCGTGGCGATGATTGATCATGAGACTAATGAAGTTCTTATCATCTTTTAGAAGCACATTGTATTTCGGCTTGTGCTGTTTGATGAGATTGTTCTCTAGAAGAAGAGCTTCTTTTTCGCTAAGCGTAGAAATTGTTTCAACTTTTTCTACCTGCGCAATCAGAAAGGGAATCATTTCGCGCTCATCACCAGAAGTGGCAAAGTACTGTTTTACACGCGCGCGCAAATTTTTTGCCTTACCGACATAAAGCACCTTACCGCGCGCACCTTTCATAAGGTAGACGCCTGGGCTACTTGGCAATTTTGCTAAATCTTGCTTTTCCATTCCATTAGAAGTTGCAGCGCCTGCAGGGGGGTGAGGCTATTTGGATCGACTTTTTTCAGTTCTTGCTCGATTGGAGATTCGCGCATTTCAAATAGAGAAGGCTGCTTCAGTTTGGGAGTTTTGGGCTTTTTGCCCTTCTCCAACTCAACGAGCATTTTTTCGGCACTACGCAGTAAATCGTGGGGGAGACCGGCGAGTTTTGCAACATGAATGCCGTAACTACGATCGCCGCTTCCCGGCACAATTTTATGCGTGAAGACAATTCCGTTTGGCCCCTCTTCCACCGCAACATTGAAGTTTTTTGCCCCCGGCAATTCTGTTAATTCAAAATAGTGCGTGGCAAAAAGCGTCTTTGCCTGCGTTTTTGTTAAGAGATATTCTGCAACGGACCAGGCAATAGAGATTCCATCATAAGTACTCGTCCCGCGACCAATCTCATCTAAAATCACCAAAGATCGCCGCGTTGCGTTATGCAGAATTGTCGCCGTTTCGGCCATCTCCACCATAAAAGTCGACTGCCCGCGCATCAAATCATCGCTCGCGCCAATGCGCGTAAAGAGCCTGTCGACAATGCCGATTTGCGCTTTTTCTGCCGGAATAAAACTGCCCGTTTGCGCCAAAATTGTTAGTAGAGCGACCTGGCGAATATAAGTAGACTTGCCCGCCATATTGGGACCGGTGAGTAAAATCAGCTGATGCTCATTATGATCGAGACGCGTGTGGTTAGGAATGAATTCGCCATCGCGCAAAACCTGTTCGACAACAGGGTGGCGGCCATTTTTTATTAATAGCTGCTCGCCTTCATCGACATGCGGACGCACATAGCGGCGCTCCTTAGCATTTTGTGCAAAAGCGCAAAAGCAATCGAGCTCAGCAACCTTTTTTGCTGCCATTTGCACCAGTTCTGAATACTTTGAGATAGCAATCTTCAATTCGGAGAAATAGCGCATTTCCATAGCGCTAATGCGCTCTTCAGCAGAAAGAATTTGCTCCTCATACTTTTTCAGCTCAGGAGAAATAAAACGCTCACAATTCGTTAGCGTCTGCCGCTTGTGAAAACTCTCCGGCATCCGATCAGACTGCCCGCGCGATACCTCGATAAAATAGCCAAAAGCGCGATTGTAGCCAACTTTAAGCGTCTTAATGCCATAAGTCTCTCGCAGTTCTGTTTGATACTGCGTCAAAAATTCCTGATTACCCGTACGTAACTTCTTAATCTCATCGAGTTCCTCGCAAAAACCCGCTTTAATGAAATGCCCATCAGAGAATTTCAAGGGCGGTTCCGCAACAAGCGTCCTTTCAATTTGCGCAAAAATCGGAGTGACATCGGCAAAGTCCCATTTGATCGACTGCAAAGAGTTGATCTCATTTTGCAACTTAGGAATGACGCGTAAAGAAGAACTCAGCGCCACTAAATCGCGGGGACCGGCAGCGCCCGCGCTTATGCGCATCATAATTCTTTCCATATCGCGCACATTTTGCAGCTCCTGCTGCAAAGAGTAGTAACGAGGAATGAGTTCGGAAACCGCTTCTTGGCGCTTTTGAATCTCTTCAACAGATAAAAGTGGATGCGTTATCCAATCATATAAAAGCCGTGAGCCCATCGCTGTCTTAGATTTATCTAAAACCTTGAAAAGACCGCGCAGGTCGAGATGATTGATCACATTGCGATCGAGCTGCATATAGCGAGAGAGCGAATCGGTGCGAATCGCACGGACGTGATCTAAATTGAGATAGCGATCTTCACTTAAATGAGTCACGAGAGCGCCGGCAGCACTAATTGCTGCACTCATCCCTTTTAAACCGAAGCCATCAAGCGTCTGCGTTTGAAAATGGCGCAAAAGCACATCAGTAGCGTGACGCTCATCAAAATGGTAGGCCTCTTTTGATTCCACGCGCATCTCTTGAAGTGAAGAAAACTTCTCCACAAAGCGGTCTGAAACTAAAATTTCTTTGGGAGACTTGCGCGAAAGCAGCCCCAACAAATCTTCAAAAGATTCCAGCTCTAATGCACTCATTTCGCCCGT
>JAJFMI010000005.1 GCA_021772235.1 Chlamydiota bacterium | reverse complement strand
GTTACTAGTGATCTTATAGCATCGGGAGCTCTCATGTCAACTCCAGCTTTTTGCAGCTGATTTAGAGGATAATCACTTCCTCCAGATGAGAGAAAACGCATGTAATCATCGAGATGTCCTTCACTCACCCTTTTCACAAGTGCATGGGCAGCACTAATTCCAGTTGAATATTGATAGACATAAAAATTGTAGTAAAAATGCGGGATGCGCATCCACTCAGACTTCAAGTTTTCATCAATTTCTAAAAAAGGACCATAATAGGTTCTATTTAACTCTCCATAAAGCTCACTTAGAGCTGTTTCTGTTAAAGGAATTCCTTGTTCAGCCATTTCGTGGATCTTGAGTTCAAATTCGGCAAAAAGAGCTTGGCGATAAAGCGTGGAGCGAATCGCGTCAAGGCGGTAGTTGATTAAAAATCGTTGTGCCTTCTCCCCCATAGCTTTTCGCAAATGCTGAAAGAGCATCTCTTCTTGAAAAGTCGATGCGACTTCAGCAACGAAAATTGTGTACTGCGATTTAGGATAGGGCTGATTTTGATGACTTGTAAAGGAGTGCATGCTATGACCTGCTTCATGCGTCAAGGTCATCATGTCCTTAATTTTCCCATCATAGTTCATCAAAATATAGGGTTTAGAGCCGTAACAACCGCTAGAGTAAGCTCCAGATCGCTTCCCAATATTTTCATATCGATCAACCCATCCTTCTGTTGTCAAACCTGCTCGCACTTGATTTTGGTACTCTTTCCCGAGAGGAGCTAGAGAACTGACAACTAAATCGACTGCCTCATCGTAGGGGATTTTCATCTCTACATTATCAACAAGTGGCACGTAGAAATCACAAAGTCGGATTTTTTCTACGCCCAGCATATCTTTTCTCATCGCGACATAGCGATGCAAGGGCTCTAAATTCTCATGCACTGTTTGGATCAGCTGTCTATATACTTTCGTATCGATGTTTTTTGGGTAGAGCGCTGCATCAAGTGAAGAAGGATAACCACGGGCACGCGCTCTAAAAATATGGGTATTGACATGCCCCGATAGCAGTTGCGCAAACGTATTTCCATACTGGCGATAGGTTCCCTGAATGCTATCATAGGCATTTTGTCTCAAAACGCTATCTTGCCCTTGTAAAATGGATCCATAGCGGGCATGCGATACTTTATGCAAATTCCCCTCTTTATCTTTTGCATCGGGAAATTGCAGATCAGCATTATTCAATATAGAAAATGCTTTTCCAGCCGTCTCCATCGCTTCTCCGCTAAGCGCCAATAGTCGCTCTTCATTTGGAGAAAGCGTATGAGGCTTCATTTTCATCAAAGAAGAGATGTAAAAATGGTAGTCCTTTAAACTTTCATCTTGCAAAACTTTCTGGATGGCGCGATCGGATAGTTGCAATATTTCCGGCTCAAACCAGCTCATCGCTTCACTATAACTATAATAGAGTCCCATCGCCCTTTCATTCGCCGACTTATTTTCTCCATTGCTTAAGTTTTCATCATAACGCAGGTGCCCGTAAGTAATTAGTCTTTCGATTTGCAGCTCTGTTGCAAACTTTGCTTTCAAAGCTTCTCCCAAGGAGCTAGAAAGTTTTCCTTTATACTGAGTAAGAGTCTCCCAGCCCGCATTTGAAATGCGCGTGTACTCTTCTTCCCACATCGCTTTGGTTGCATAAAGATCTTCAACTCGCCATTTATCATGATTCGAAACATCTGCGCGTTGAACCGGAGCCGATAGAGCCAAAATCATACTAAGAAAAATCATTGAGCAAATCTCCAAAATCATTAATAAGCGTTTCAATAGGTTTAGGGGAGGTCATATCAACACCCGCATCGCGTAGTTGATTGAGCGGGTAATCGCTTCCACCAGATGAGATAAAGCGGAAATAGTCTTCTTTTGCCCCCTCTTTTGTCACACGTTCGACCAAAGCGGTCGCCGCGCTAATTCCAGTAGCGTATTGATAGACATAAAAATTGCTGTAAAAATGCGGAATGCGCATCCATTCTGACTTTAAATACTCATCGATCTCCAGATGCGGTCCGTAATAAGTCCGGTTCAATTCTCCAAAGAGTTCACATAATCCCTCTTGAGTCAGAGGTTTTCCGCTTTCTGCCATCTCATGAATCTTTAACTCAAACTCTGCAAACATCGTTTGACGAAAGAGTGTTGCTCGAATTGAATCCAATCGATAATTAATTAAATACCGCTTCTCTTTCTCACCCAACTTTTCCATCATATGATGGAAGAGCAACTTTTCATGAAATGTTGAAGCGACTTCCGCTACAAAAATCGTATAGTGTGACTTGGGATAGGGCTGATTTTTTTGCGCATAAAAAGTGTGCATGCTATGCCCTGCCTCATGCGTCAAGGTCATTACATCATTGATTTGCCCCTGATAATTCATCAAAATATAGGGCATAAAACCATAACAACCGCTTGAGTAGGCGCCTGAACGTTTTCCCTCGTTTTCAAAACGATCAACCCACCGCTTAGTAGTGAGTCCATCTCTTGCCTGCTTTTGATATTCAGATCCCAAACAACTAAGAGAATCAATAATTAATTCTACCGCCTCATCATAAGAAAAATGCAAATCAACTTCGTCGACAAGAGGTACATACATGTCGCAAAGGCTCAATTTTTCAAGACCGAGCTTCTCTTTACGCATTGCCATATACTTATGCATCGGCGCAATATTCTCATGCACCGTTTTGATTAGCTGGTTGTAGACCTGTGTATCAATATTTTTTGGGAAAAGCGCCGCATCAAGTGCTGTCTTATAACCACGCGCACGGCTGTTGCAAAGATGCGTATTTACATGCCCTGCAAGTAACTGTGCAATCGTATTGCCATACTCCTTAAATCGCCCATGCAAGCTTTCATATGCGTTCAATCGCAGGGTGCGATCGTGTCCATGCAAAATCGTAGAATAGCGCGCATGCGTCACTTCGTGCTCGACGCCTTTTTCATCTTTTGCAGGTGTGAATTTAAAATCTGCATTATTAAGAAGTGAAAAAGTGCGCTGCGCAGTCTGCATCGACTCTGCCGTCAAGGCTAAAATCCTCTCCTCTTTTGGAGAAAGCGTATGCGGCTTTACTTCCATCAACGAAGTCAAATAAAAGTGAAAGTCTGCCAGCGAATCATCCTTAAGTGCTTTTGCAATTATTTCATCTGACAACTGTAATAGCTCAGGCTCAAACCAACTGACCACAGCAGAAAAGTCAAAATACAAACTCATCGCGCGCTCATAGGCCGCTTTATGTTCTGCATTTCCCAAGTCCTCGTCGTAGCGTAGATGCCCATAGACAGAAAGTTTTTCCAAAACCTCTTCTAAAGCAAAACGTTCTTTAAGCGCTTCGCCCAAATTCGTTTCCAGCTTTCCCTTATATTTTAAAACCGAATCCCAGCCTTTTTTCGAAATAGCTTGAAATTCCTTTTCCCAATCGGAAAGCGAGCTATAGAGTGCTTCGACATCCCATCTATCTTCTTTTTGTACTTCATTGCGTTTTGTAACCATGTAGCTGAGGGTATATGATTGCAGCAAAAAAATACAAACAAGCTTTTGAAAATTTTTCTATTTTCCCTTTTGATAAAATATTTTCTTTACATTGTTAGCACTTAAACAATCAAACTGCTAATTCTCTTGCCAAAAATTCAATAATCCTTCATAATTGGGGTGTATAAACTTTTACAAGGTATCGAGTATGACACAAGAGACTAAGCAAAAAATCTCTCTTCGTCCTCTTGGCGATCGCGTTATTGCGCAGCGCTTAGAACAAGAAGAGACTCTAAAAGGCGGAATTATCCTCCCCGACTCAGCAAAGAAAAAACAAGAATCTGCAAAAGTTTTAGCAGTAGGCCCTGGTAAAACAGATAAAGAGGGTAAATTTTCCCCCATGCCCGTAAAAGTCGGCGACATCATCCTGATGGATAAATACGCTGGTCAAGAAGTAACCCAAAACGACGAAGAGTACATCATTGTAAAAGCTGATGACATCATCGCAATCATCGAGGAGTAAAAACAATGGCACCTAAAGACATTAAATATAAAGAAGACGCACGCCAGAAAATTCTAGCCGGTGTGCAAAAGCTTGCAAGGGCTGTAAAAGTCACTCTCGGCCCAAAAGGACGTAACGTTGTCATCGACAAATCTTACGGATCTCCCCACATCACAAAAGATGGTGTAACTGTAGCTAAAGAAATTGAGCTTGAAGATAAGCACGAAAATATGGGCGCGCAGATGGTAAAAGAAGTCGCAAGCAAAACTGCTGATAAAGCAGGCGACGGAACAACTACAGCGACTGTTCTTGCAGAAAACATTTACACCGAAGGTCTACGCCTTGTAACAGCTGGCGCTAACCCAATGGAACTGAAGCGCGGCATCGAGCAAGCGGTCAAGACAATCGTAGAAAAACTTAAAGCGCAAAGTAAGCAGATCCAAGACAAGAGCGAAATCGCACAGGTTGCCACTATTTCTGCAAACGGCGACGAAGAGATTGGTGAAATCATCGCTTCCGCAATGGACCGCGTTGGCAAAGACGGCACCGTAACAGTTGAAGAGAGTCGTGGATTAGAAACCACACTAGACGTAGTTGAGGGCATGAATTTTGACCGCGGCTACCTCTCACCCTACTTCATGACAAGTGCAGAATCACAAGAAGCGCTTCTTGAAAACGCTTACGTGCTGATTTACGAGAAGAAAATTTCTAACATGAAAGAGTTTCTTCCGATCTTGCAAGTTGTAGCAGAAAGCGGCAAACCGCTAATGATCATCGCAGAAGATGTTGATGGCGATGCCTTAGCGACACTTGTTGTGAACCGCCTTCGTGCAGGCCTTAAAGTTTGCGCTGTAAAAGCACCAGGCTTTGGCGATCGCAGAAAAGCGATGCTTGAAGATATCGCTATTCTTACAGGTGGTCAGCTCATCACAGAAGAACTTGGCATGAAACTTGAAAACACAACAGTTGAGCACCTTGGACAAGCGGAAAAAATCATTGTGAAGAAAGATGACACAACCGTAATTAAAGGCGCAGGAAGTAAAGAAGCACTTGATGAGCGTCGCGCGCTTCTGAAAAAGCAAATTGAAGATTCTACATCTGACTATGACAAAGAGAAACTGCAAGAGCGTTTAGCAAAACTCTCTGGTGGAATCGGTGTCATTCGCGTTGGCGCACCAACAGAGATTGAATTGAAAGAGAAAAAAGATCGCGTTGACGATGCTTATCACGCTACAAAAGCAGCTGTGGAAGAAGGCGTTGTTGCTGGTGGAGGTTCTGCCCTCATCCGCGCAATTCCTGAGCTAAAAGCTCTTCTTGAGAATCTCTCTTCCGATAAACGTCTAGGCGTAGAAATCGTCATGAGAGCGATCACAGCACCACTGCGTCAGATCGCAGAAAATGCTGGAGCTGAAGGATCAATTGTCGTTCAAAAAGTCGCCGCTATGAAAGAGGGCGAAGGTTGGGACGCAAGAGAAGATCGTTATGGCAACCTCTTTGAGTATGGAATCATTGATCCAACTAAAGTGGTACGCTTAGCAATCGAACTTTCTGCCTCTATCGCTGGTCTACTTCTTACAACAGAAGCGATCATTACAGATGAGCCGAGAGACGAATCTAACGCTGCACCTGCAATGCCTGCAGGCGGTGGCATGCCAGGTATGGGCTTTTAATAAAAAGTCCCCACTCTCTTTAATAAAGGCTTTTCCCTTCCGGGAAAAGCCTTTTTCTTTTACGCTAACAGGCATGAAGAAAATTATTTGCTTTCTCGGGATTATCCTCATCGTTGGATTTGTAGCTTTCATCGGACATTTCTATTATCACCGCGCAAATATCCTCGCCAACTACCTCTCAGAAAAATTGGGCGTCCACACAACCATAGAAAGTATCGACCTCGGTTGGAGCTCCTTCACGATCAATAAACTCGTCGTGCACAATCCAAAAGGCTATTCGCTAGATAAAGCATTGGAAACAGGAAAGATTACCTTTCAAGCCCCCCTCATCAATTATTTCAAAAAAGACATCGACATCAACCTCATTACTTTTGAAAACACCTGGGCAGGCATCGAGTTTAGCGATAGCAATAACTCCCAAGGAAACTGGACACAGATCATCCAAAACGTCGACAGTAACGCCTCTTCAACAAGCGCTTTTGAAGAGACCATGCACAAGACTAGCTTTCGTTACAACAGAACAGTGATGATCAAACTCCTCGGCCTCTACAACACCAACGTTGACCTAAAGCTTAACGGAGAACAAAAACCTCGCAAACTCAACACCATCGATAAAATGGAATTCACCGACGTTGGCACAGAAAAAGGCCTACCCATTGAAGAGATCACTGAAATCGTCATTAAAAAACTGATGGAGCAGATCTCACTTATGGAAGGAATCACAAACATGGTGTCGGGAGTCGCTAGTCAAGCAACCAAAATCCTGCTCTCCCCCTTTAAGATCTTCTTTGGCGGTTCTTAAACAACCGCTCTTTCCGAAAATTGTAAAACATTTTACTTGATAAACGAATATTTGATTTTAATAAAACATTGTGATAAAATGTCTCATATAACAAAACAATTAAACTAAGAGAATCAATATGAGCACCACCAGTAATTCATCAGTTTTAGACAAAATGCCAGAAGAAATTTCTCTTCACATTTTGTCATTTTTAGACTCTAAAAGTTTACAAGCTATTGCTTGCACTAACTTGCAATTTAAAAGACTTGCAGAAGATCACCAACTCTGGAGACCTAAAACTCTAGATGAGTTTGGAACAATAGTGGCCCTTGGAGCAAAGCAATTCGATAAAAGTTGGAAACAAACTTACGAAAACCTTGCCTCCAGCAGGAGTATGCGCACACAAAACACTAAAAATATTTTGCAATCACATGCTAAAAAAGTTACAACAGACGATGTTCAATATCGAACAGCAATGGCAGCCTCAGCATTATTTGGATTTGCTGCGCCAGAGCTGAGCACTCATTACTATCCAACTGGACAAACAGGTTCTCTCGGCAGTCGTAAAATAACTGTTTATAAAAGCTCTCAACAATAAACAGAAAAATTCACTCGCCCTTCAAAACCTTCTTTGGCTGATCCTTTATTCATGCAAAAGTAAAATGTCATTTTGAATTTGCATGACTTTTTTACTTATGTATTTGACTATTAGCATTATACGAAAAATAGTAATTTTATATCTAAATACTTGCGAACGAAGAAAAGTCGCATAGTTCCAGCAAAAATAATTGTAAGGGAAAGGCTGATTGCGGCGCCCTCCAAGGCGTACTTAGGAATCAAAATACCACTCGTAATGACAATAAATGCAAATTGCACAAGAGAGAGCTTGAAGTTAAGCCTGTGGTGCCCTGAGTAGAGCAGCAAAGGCACAGCCGAATTAAGCGTTAATCCATAAAAATATCCGACGGCAAGAACAAGCAGCGCTGGGTAGGCGCCTTCAAAAGATTTCCCAAAATGAGAAAGCAGTGATTGTCCAAAAAAGACAATCACAAGAAGAAGAAGTGTTGCGGGGACGAGTTTGAAGAGATTGACTATGTCGAGAACGGACTGGAGGTGCAAGCGATTTTTATGCACTAGGGAGCTAATGAGCGGATTGACAAACATGTCGACGGCTAAGGCGAGCACCATCATCGAGGAACTAATTACCAGAACAGAGGCAAAGTGTCCTACATCTGCTTTGTTCGCGCCGAATAATTGCAGCAAGAGGATTTCCAGGGCAGAGAGTGCGGTATAGCCTAAAAAGCTCCCGAGCATTTCAACGGAATATTGCGTCCAGTGTTTTGTCTGGTAGTGCGGTTTAACTTTGTAGATTTTTTTAGGCAGTGTTTTGCGCAAAAAATAGATCTCCAATCCAATAATCACCAGGTAGGAGATGGCAAGACAGAGAATAAGGCTAATTGTTTTGCGGTAGCCGCCGACCCAAGAGGTTTCAAAAACATGGAGAAAGAGGTAAACCGTAAGCAGGATCATAAACGAGAGGGCAAAACCTCGAAATGAGGTGGCCAGATAAAAGCGCCCCATGGTTTGTAATAGCGTTGCCAAAAGGACAATGAGCGCAAAAAGTGGAATGAGCCAAAAAGAGTAGAGTATCACATTGTATTCTGTTAATTTGGCAAGCCCTATTCCCTCCAGCATCAAGGATACCGAGAGAAGGATTCCTCCTAATGCCAAAACAACAAGTGAGATGATGGCAAAAAGACGAAAGTTCCACCTGATAAATCCCGATGCAAGCGGGTATTCATGATCGTGGAAATATTTCGGCAAAAAGTGCATCATGGAAAGTTCTGTTCCCAATAGCGCAAATGGCATTGTGAAAAGAAGAAGCTGAAAGACAATGGAAATATTTCCGTAAAGCTGCGGCTTAAGGAGATTTGCCAGATAGAGATTTAACCCGTATGTTGCAAAATACGAAAGCATAATGAGAAGCAGAATGACCAAATGATCCCGAAAGATCTGAGTGATCAGGTGCAAATCCTTCTTCAAGTAGGTCTTTAGCTTCATACCTATTATATAAAATTTTTATGATTATAGATCTACACTGCGATTTACTCGCTTATTTAGAAATGGATGAAAAGCGCACGCCATACGATCCCCTTTCGCGCTGCTCGCTTGAACAAATGAAACAAGGTGGCGTGAGTAAACAAGTTCTCGCAATTTTTACAGAAAACAAGCCTGGATCCTCAACTTGTGGCGCGCGACAAGCAGAAATTTTCAAAACACTTCCCCAGACAAAAGAGTTGCAACTGATTCCTGCAATTGAAAGCGCCTGCGGCTTAGCGGAAGAAAACGAGCCTCTGGAAAACGCCTTAAATCGCCTCGAAAAATGGCAGAAAGAAATAGGCCCTCTTGCCTACATCGGCCTCACCTGGAAAGAAGAAAACCGCTTTGGAGGTGGAAACTGTTCTGATGTTGGACTGAAACCCGATGGCAAAATCCTAGTTGAAAAAATGATCGAACTGGGTATTCCGGTTGATTTTAGCCATACATCAGATGCCCTTGCTTATGATCTTCTCAAATATGAGATTCCTTTACTAGCTAGCCACTCAAACTTTCGCGCCATCACCGATCATCCGCGCAATCTTCCCGATGAGATTGCTTTAGAGATCACCAAACGCGACGGCATTATCGGTATGAATTTTTATCGTGAATTTGTCGGCCCCACGCCCGACTACTTTCTCAAGCAGATCGAACATGCAAAAAAGCTGGGAATCCTTGATCACATTGCTCTTGGCGCTGATTTTTTTGGCGGACTCGATCTACCCTGGCTGCTCCCCTCACCATTCTTTCCCCTCTTTGATAATAGCAGCTGTTATCCGCGCTATCTTAAAATCCTTGAGTCAATTCTTTCACCTGATGAAATTCAAAGGATTACTCACACCAACTGCGAAAGGAAGGTTCTTGCAGGAACAATAACAGGACGTTTTTCCGAAAAACAATCTACATCAACATAGGGAAGATCGATCACAACCTGAAAAGCATGTGGTGCCCCAGTCGCTTTTTGAAAATATATTAAAGCAGGAGAAATGCTTTGTGAGTTACTATATTTTGCCTCCACTAAAAACCATGGCTTTTCATCCTTTGTAACAAGAAAATCTACCTCACGCTTTTCTTTATCACGCAAATAGTAAAGGTCATAGGTGCCCAAACCGTGATCTGTCCAAAAATGCACAGCTTTTAATAGATGAGATGCAATGAAATTCTCCGCACGCGCTCCCTTATCTTCAATAACAGACCAGTCCCATAAATAGATTTTCCGCTCTTTAATTAAAGAACGAGCAATGTTTTTTGACCATGGTTTTACTTCAAAGCAGAAGTAAAGAGAAGTCAATTTATCAATCCAGTCTCTGACAGTTGGGTAACTCGCTCGAATTAACTTAGAGAGAGAATTGATATTTGACTGTTTTGTTGCCTGCGACTGAATAATTCGTGCCAAATTTTCAATTTGAGAAAGCTCTCGTACCCGAGTTAAATCTCGAACTTCTTCATAAAAAAGATGTTGAAAACGTAACGCCTTCCACCTGTTAAAGTGTCGCTTATTTGCAAAAAGATAAGGATCAGGAAATCCCCCATAATTCCATAAAGTTTGAAATTTTTTTTCAGAGATTTTTTTTGCAGGTACTATTTCTTCTTCTCGCGATTTTGCATGCAAAATTTCGGCTACTGTTAACGGATGAAAACGATATAGAAAATATCTACCCATTAAACTATCACCACCTTTTTTATACACATCTAAACGAGCGCTACCTGTTACTAAAATATGCATTTGGTGAGGATAGCTATCGTATAATCCTTTAAGGTAGTTCTTCCAATCATGATATTTATGAATTTCGTCAAATACAATTAATGCCTTGCCTGGTTGAGTTCCATCCAAATCAGCGATTTCCGCAACAACATCTGCACCGGATATGATAATTTGACGATCAGCAAGCTTATCCCAAGAAAAGTAAAAAAACCGCGGGTATTTTTTTTTTAACTCAACACAAGTCGTTGTTTTCCCCACCTGCCTGGGCCCCATGATAAAAAGCATCTGTCTATACAAACTAAAATGCTCTTGAATAAGTTGAGAGTAAAACCTTTTCATCTTTCCTTCCTTTCACTTTTATCCTATCAAAAACATTGACTATTTTCAACCAACATTTAAAATGGTCACGACTATTTTAAATGTTGGTTGAAAATGGTCATTCGCATGTAACTGACCATGTGCATGTTATGTTTTTTTCATTCAAATCCTAAACATTAATTTATTATTAAATTTTACTTTTCTAAAGTCATGAAATAGCATTTTATGAGCTATAGAACAAGTTTCTATAACTCATCTTTTCTCAACAGACTGATTGACAACGGCTTGCAGAGGAATAGAGCCGTCATATAAATGATAATACTTATTTACCCCTCCAGGATTCGCTTCAAAAACAAGACGACCCAAAAGCTTTTCCGAATCCACTTTCAATACAACGTACTCAGCTCCATCTGCCCAGTATTTTTGTAGAATCCTTTCAAGCTGCTCTTGTGTCGAAAAGTGAATGAACTCTTTGTCGTCATCAGAAAGTGCAAGAATTTCTTGTGACTGGCTATTCTGCCAGTTTTTTAAAGAAAGAATTTTATACAGATGCATTTATCTCCAGTTTTTTATGTTTAGTAGATAACGCGCATAACGTAGATCACCGACCTTAATTAATGCTTTGATATGAACAAGTTCATTCAAGTCTCGAGTCGCTGTAGCTCGAGAGCACTTTACAATAGACATGTAATTTTTTGCGCTTAAGCCTCCCTTAAATCCAGTAGCGCCTTCTGCAAAGATTCTTATGAGGACTTTTTCTTGTCTCGCATTCAGTTTTTCAGATAGAGCTGCGAGCATTTTTGATTTTGTTAGAATAAAATATATTCTCTCTATTGATTCTTGCTGCGCCTGCAAAATCACATGTGTAAAAAACGCTACCCAATCTGTTGCATCTAAATTCAGATTGCATTTTTGTAGTTCTTCATAATATTCCTTTTTTCTCTTTTTCAATACGTGGGAAATCGCAACTAGTACCGCTTCTCCAACACTCTGTGAAAGGATTTTCTCAACTAGCACGCGTCCTATTCTACCATTTCCATCTTCAAAAGGGTGAATGCTTTCAAAATAAATATGTGCGATTGCCGCTCGCTGTAATGCAGAGAGTTTTTTTCGAGACTCGTTAAACCATTTGATAAAAACATCCATCTCTTTTTTCACTTGCTTTGATGGAGGCGCTTCAAAAAATACTTTCAAAGATCCATACCGATTTGAAACAATCTGCATCGGTTCTTTATGCGTACGATACTCCCCTATTTCAATGCCATCAGATCGCCCTTTAAAAAGAAGCGCGTGCCATTGACCTAGCATTTCATGAGTAAGTGGTTTATCAAAGGTTTCATATGCGTTGCATAATAGTTCCGCCATTCCAGCTTCTTTTACGCTAGGCTTTTTTGGAGCTGAATTGAGTCCAAAGTGCCGTTTAATCGAAGATTGCAAGCTTTCACGATCCAAAGTTTCACCTTCAATTTTCGCACTTTCTAAACCTTCCAAACTTAAGATTTCAATAATAAGTTTACGAGAATCACCTTCATTAACGCTTTTCAAGCAGCCTGACGCTTTGCCTACAGCGAGAAGAAACTCTTTTTCTCTCTGCGATATTTGATCTGAATCATAGGTAAATTGTGGCCAATTTTTATGTTCCCAATTCCACAGCATAAGTTATAGCTCCCTGTTCTATAACTCAAATTATAGCATATTTTGAGTTATAGAAACCAACCCTATAGCTCAATTTATGGTAACCGTTTGATTTACAAGGACTTATAAAAAAAGAAAGACCCCTCAAATGAGGGGTCTTAGACTCTCCGGATGCTAGATTCGAACTAGCGACCAATGGATTAACAGTCCACTGCTCTACCGCTGAGCTAATCCGGAATATAGGCTTATTCTAACCAATTTCAGCCTTTATCTGCAACGATAGAAGTACTAAAAAGAACCACTTGGTTAAAGTTCTTTCGGAGCGGCTAAATTCTCAACCACCTGTGCATTAGGAAGATCCGCTAACATCTTGCCCGGTAAACGGATTTTTGATTTTAATAGACCAGCCCCTACCACAATTTTTATGGGAAATAGAAGTCTGCTGTCGAGGAGGATAACCCAGTCAGCAGGAAGACCAAAAGGTGTAATACTGCCATATTCCATCCCAGTCGCTTCTAACACTTCTTCGACAGGCAAAAGAGAAACACGACGAGCATTTAATGTCTTTCGTACCACTCCGTTAAAATCAATGCGGTGATTCACTGGTGCAACACACGCTGCAATTGTTGAAATACTACCTCGAGTAGCTTTGACAATTACACAGTTAGCCCCTTCCTCAATAGGAATTCCATATTCGCGGCAAAAATCGTTTCCACCAGCATGGGCGGGATTAATTTCAGCAACTTCAACTTCTTCTTTTTGAGCATCATCTTTGGATTTATTTAGGAATTCGCTAATCGAATCACAAACAAGATCCCCTCTTATAATAGCTGGAAAAAACTCTAAGGCTGTATACGTCATAACACACAGTATAAATAATTATCCTTTTTCTTCGCAATGAGCTCCCTACTGTCCCTTTCATTTTTAATTGGTTAGGAGTATTTTTGTAATAATGGAAGAGCAAGTTATTGGCGTTGTTGAGCGGATTGTTTTTGGTAGTGATGATACAGGTTTTATCGTTGCAAGGCTGAAGGAACCAAAACAGGAAGATTTCACTACGATTGTAGG
>JAJFMI010000040.1 GCA_021772235.1 Chlamydiota bacterium | reverse complement strand
AGGGTGGGTGCGCTTATAGGTGTGATTGTCATTTTCAAAGGCGAGCGTGAGATGATATTGATCAAAAAGAGGCGTCCAATACTGACGAATTTTTTTGGAATTACGGCTATCTGGAAGATAGTAAGCGGGATAGGCAGCTTCATGATAAACGGCAATTTTTAACGGAACATTTGCACGCTGCGCAAGTGCTTTTCCAAGCCATTCCGTTTGCGCGCCTGCAACAGGTGTGCCATGGCCGGTATCAAGAACAAAAAGACTAAAAAGAGAAGTTATATCCAAAGCACTATACGTAACGCCAGGTTTTTGCAAGGGAATAAAATCGTAGTAAAGAGTGCCTCGCGTAACATGGGAGACGGGCGGACCATTTACATCGTGATTGCCAGGAACAAAAAGAACAGGAATCATGTAGCCATTGCGGTCGACCATATTTTTGGACCACTCATTGAAAAAATTGTGCCAGCGCTTAATCTCAAATTTTTTCGTGTGAATAAAGTAGGGGCTGCGCAAAGTGTAGGCGATGTCACCGCCAAGAACAACAAATTGCGGATCCATTTTTGCAACAGTCGCGTTCATTTTTTTATAAAGAGCAAAAGAGCGGTAGACATCGCCACCAATAGCAAAGCGCAAAGGAGCTTGAGGATTGTTTGAAAGTGTTTTAAAAGCGTAAGTTTTTGCCTCATCATCAATGCGGAATTCATAGGAGTGATTAGGAAGAAGATTTTTAAGCGTGATCATACGAACAGAAAGATAATTAGAAGGAGTATGTACAGTAGAAATGAGTGTCTTCCAAGAGGATTCTCCTGCTTCACGATAATGAATGTAGGAGGGGAGATGATTTGTTGGTGTATGCCATGAAACGGTCATGGTAGTCGCGGGATCTGAAATCCAAGTAAGAGTGACAGCAGAAGGATTCGCTACTTTTGCAAGTAGAATTAACGGAAATAGAATTAATAGAAGGAGTCTACTCACTCCTTCTAAATATAATTATTAGATTAGTTTTTCTAGTAGTTTCGTATTTCTTGCGACCAATTTAGAAAGTTCACCCGGCTGCAACTCTTTTTGTGAAAGACGTGTCATCTCAAGAAGATGTTCCGCAAGCTCTTTTGCAAGCTCCGGCTCCTCTTTGGATTTTTCAAAAATACGAGAGATAAGAGAAGAATTAGTGTTGAGAACAAAGCGCTGCTTTTCAGGAAACCCCCCCATCTCTTTTTGAGAAAGAGCCATTGCATCGCGCAAACGGCGCATGTTTTCATCAATGATAAGCATGGCGGGCAGCTCATTTGACGAAAGACTCTTTGCTTCCACCTCTAAATTCTCACTTCCAATTTGCTCTTTAAAGAATTCAGCAATCGCCGCAGCATCGCTACTTTCTAAGCTCTTATCAAGAATTGCCTCATCCAAAGTGCCATCCACGCGATGGAATTTTAGAGGAGCATGTTTGCTTTCGAGCATTTGAATAAACGGCGTGTTTAGAGGCGTTTCACTAACAAGAACGGTGACCTTTTTCTCTTTGTAAAGCTCCAAAGCCTGTGCATGGGGATCAGTCGTGTAGTAGACCTTTTCTAAGCTCTTATCAAGTGGCGCGTAATTGCCTTCCAAATCCTTCCAGATAAGAAGATCTGTCAAACGATCGTAGAATTTTTCATCTTGGAGCGAGCCGATTTTTAAAATCGTCTCTAAATCGGGCCAGATTTCCTCATAGCGCTCGCGCTCCTTTTCCATCAATTCTTTAAGCTTATCAGCAAGCTTTTTCGCAATATGCGTACCCAATTTACGAACAGTCCCATCCATTTGCAAACTACTGCGCGAGACATTTAAAGGAATATCAGGGCTATCAATAGCACCACGTAAAATAGTCAGATAATCGGGAAGCAGATCGCGCAAATTATCAGAAACAAAGACGCGATTACAGTAGAGTTGAATCTGCGGCTTAGCTGGATCGAAGCGACGATCAACCTTGGGGAAGTAAAGAATCCCTTTTAAGTTAAAAGGGTAGTCGACATTGAGATGGACCCAAAAAATTGGATCCTGCTCACCCGGATGCAATTGACGGTAGAAATTGAGATAGTCTTCATCAGAGCACTCAGCAGCAGGCTTTGTGTAAAGAGGCTCTTTTTCATTGATCTGTTTGCCCTCTAAATAGAGCGGGAAGGGGAGGAAGCTGCAATATTTTGTAAGAATAGTGCGCAGGTGATCTTCCTCTAAAAACTCTTTATTTTCTTCGTTGAGGTGGAGAGTAATAGAAGTGCCTCGGCTATCGCGCGCGCCCTCTTTTAATTCGTAATCGATGCCGCCCTCGCAAATCCAATGCGCAGGCTTTGCACCTTCAGCATGCGAAAGAGTGTCAATTTCGACCTTGTCTGCCACCATAAAAGAGGAGTAAAAGCCGAGTCCAAAATGGCCGATAACCTGATCGGTTTCGTTTTTTGATTCATATTTTGAGAGAAATTCTTCCGCACCGGAAAAAGCAAGTTGGGCGATGTAGCGTTTTACTTCATCA
>JAJFMI010000039.1 GCA_021772235.1 Chlamydiota bacterium | reverse complement strand
TTGGCAAGGCGGGCGTATTTGGCAACGAGGGTCATTTCATCATCTTGGTCGGGGAATTGGACTTTGTAGCAGAGGCCGAGGGAGCTTTCATGCACGCCGGTTACGTGGCCATTGCCAAAATCTTTGTGAAAAACGCGGTCGCCAATATCAAAGGCGTTAGGATCTCCATCAAAATCGTGGTCTGTTTCATGGTAGAGGGTGAGATATTCTTCGGGAATTTCTTTGAGAAAACGTGAGGGGCGCATCGGTTTGGAGCTGCCCCAGAGATAACGATATTCAGAGGCGGTCATATAGAGGTATTTTTTTGCGCGGGTCATGCCGACGTAGCAGAGGCGGCGCTCTTCTTCTAGGGTTTCTGGATCATTTTTCACGTTGACGTGGGGAAAGAGGTCTTCTTCCATGCCGACCATGCAGACGACGGGAAATTCAAGGCCTTTGCTGTTGTGGATCGTCATGAGGCGGAGGGCTTCGTTTTGCGTTTCGATTTCATCACTTGTTTTAAGTGTGAGCTCTTCAAGAAATAATGTGAGGGAGCCACTGCCGCGCTCTTCTTGCCACTCGGCTGCTTTGGAAATGAGTTCGTTTAAGTTGGCTTCGCGATCTTCATAGGTTTCGGGATCAGCTTTTAATACTTTGAGGTAACCGGAGCGCTCGATGGTTTCGCGTATGAGTGTGCTTAGCGGGACGCCTTCTTTTAAGAGGGCGCGCAAAGATTGGATGAGGGTGATGTATTCGTAGAGGCCTGCTTGTTGTTTTGCGGAAAGTTTGATGTGGCTATTTTGGCAGAATGAGAGGATAGGGGTGATGCTCTCTTCAGAGGCAACTTTTAGTTTTGTTAAGGTGGTTGGGCCGATGCCGCGTTTAGGCAGGTTGATGGTGCGTGCAAATGCGATGTAGTCGCTATCAGAAAGAATGATGCGCAGGTAGGCGAAGAGGTCTTTGATTTCGCGTCGCTGATAAAAAGAGACGCCACCGATGATGGTGTAAGGAATATCGTTGCGCAGGAGCTGATCTTCAAAAAGGCGCGACTGGAAGTTGGTGCGGTAGAAGATCACGCACTGGTTTAACGGAATTTTATGCGAGAGGATTTTATCGATGACAAATTCTGCTTCGCGGCGGTCGGATGGAGCGCGGTAGTAACCGATTTTTTCTCCTTCGCCGAGTTCACTCCAGAGGTGTTTTTCATGCGGCCGGGGGTTGTTTTGGATGAGGGCGTTGGCAGCCTGCAGGATGGTGTTGGTGCTGCGGTAATTTTGATCGAGCGCGATGACTTTGGCGCCGGGGAAATCTTTTTCAAAGTTGAGGATGTTGCCGACATGGGCGCCACGCCAAGAGTAGATCGATTGATCGGGGTCGCCAACGGCAAAGATGTTTTTGTGTTTTTCGGTAAGTGATTTGGAGAGGATGTACTGCGCGCGGTTGGTATCCTGGTATTCATCAATGAGGAGGAAGGACCAGCGTTTTTGGTATTGTTCAAGAATTTCTGGATGCTCTTGAAAGAGTTTCACTGGCAGGAAGAGAAGGTCGTCAAAGTCGAGGGCGTTGTACTCTTTGAGTTTTTGCTGGTAGTGCATGTAGACGTCAGGGAGGAGTTCATCGGCTCTTGTTTCAGAAAAATCTACGGTCACTTGGTTTGGCGTGATGAGGTCGTTTTTGGCGTTGGAGATGGCGTTTTTTAACGCTTTGGCCAGACCTTTTTCGTCTTTTTCGTTCATGCTTTTTAGGATGGACTTGATGAGGGCAATACTATCGTCACTGTCATAGATGTGAAAGTTTTTTGAGTAGCCGAGGGCGTCGATCGATTCGCGCATGATGCGCACACCTAGGGAGTGAAAAGTACAGGTAAGAACGTTTTTATTGCAGAGTTCATGGGTGCGGTGGCGCATCTCTTCGGCTGCTTTATTTGTGAAGGTAACGGCAAGAATTTCTGAGACGGGGACTCCTAAATCGAGGAGTTGGCAGATTCGCTGCGTAACTACACGTGTTTTTCCTGAACCGGCTCCTGCTAAGACGAGGAGTGGGCCCTCAAAGTGATTAACGGCTTCTAATTGCTGTGGATTGAGTAGGGACATGCAGGCACTTTAGCACAGAAGGGATTTTTCGCGGATGCGTTTGTGGTAGACGGCTGTAACAAAGGCAGAAAGCCATGCTGTTGAAATGGCATAAGTTGGAAAAGAGACGATGCGGATTAAAATTTTAATCATTATGGTTTGATCTGTAGCAGCGCCGTTATAAATGAATGGGATCAGTGCAATAGGAGTGAGGAGAATCAAAAAGAGTAGCCCTCCCAATAATCCAGAGACAATTGTATAGCCAAATAGTTGCCATCTATGGTTTTTTGTGAGTTCGCAGCTGCGTTTCCATGCATTTTTTATGGAGAGGTTTTCGATGATGAAGGCAGGGAAGATTAGAAGCAGCATTATACCTAAAATAATACCCGGAATAACGAGTAGTAGTGATGCGAAACCAATAGACAGCGTAACAAGAAAGCTAAGAGCGACTGTTGGAAAGAATTTTTTTAAAGAAGAGATGATCGTTTCTCTCCAAGTGAAAGGCTCTTTGTTGCAGTAGTTGTTTGTCGCTTTTATCGAGGCAATCTTTATCAGGGTAAGAGTAATAAAGTTATATATGGCTAGTGTCTAGTCCCATAAATTCTTTACCTAAAACAACGCGAAATCTCTCGCGGTTGGGCTAATTTAACTCGCTCAATATTAGCAATATGGATCGAGTGAAATTAGTTCAACCCCGTGGATTTGGCGCCGTTTTAGGCTGAATAGTTTATGGGACTAGACACTAGAGTGAATGCGAATTGCTCTTCAGAAAAAATAAAAAAAGTAGTTGCGAAGGGAATAATCAAGAGCATTTGCAAAAGATACAAGGGAATGACAATTTTAAAAAAAGCTTTAAATGTGTTTTTAAGGATCTCGTTCATGGTATTAATTTTATTGGAATCTTTATGTTTTTGCAATTATTTTCTCGTTCTGTCAGCATGAATCCATGCGCAAAATTTTTCTTTTTCTCGTGCCACTCCTTCTTTTTGCAAAAGTGGAGGTTGGCATCGATCGTTTTTTGCAAAGTAGTG
>JAJFMI010000038.1 GCA_021772235.1 Chlamydiota bacterium | reverse complement strand
TGCGCGCTTTTCCGATGAGGAGCTGCCTCGTCTTCCCTGTCTTTTTGAAGGGGGGTTGGAGTCGCCGCTGCATTTTTCTCTGAAACCGGCACAATTTGAAATTGCATTGGAATACATTCAGCCGCCTGCAAATAAAATCCTCTTAAATCCAAGGCTCAACCTCGATGGCAAACGGGCAACAATAGAAGAGGTGGAATTTTTCCGCGCACCTGAGCCAGGCCTTCTGCACGACCATGTTTATTGGCATTTTGAAGAGCAAATTCATCGTTCTCATTTGGACGACTTGACAGCTCTTCGCGAAATTACTATCCCAGAACCTCTTTTCGGTACTTTTGTCGAGAACTCTCTCTCTGAACTTTGTACGGTCGCAAAAGTGGCAAATAAAGAGATATTAGAAAACTTTACGACACTTCCGTTTGTGGGTGAGCTAAAAGCGTGTTGCGAAATCGCCTATCTTAATGGAGAGTTTGATGCGACGTTAACCTTTCTTTACGATGACCGCGAGGTTCCTGCAGCGCGCGCTGTATTAAGCGGGGATCATGTTGAGCATTTTGTGACAGCAGAAGGAATTATTGCACGGGACCTTGTTGCGGAGCATAAAATTCTTAAAGCGCTCTTTACCGATTTTGATTTTGACGAGGAGCAGGGAATCTTTATCGCTGGATCCGAGAAAGTGATCATCGAATTTATGACGGCGATCATCCCAAAATTCCAAGAGACAATTACCTTTAACTGCCCGCAAAACCTACTCGACCAATTTATCTATGATGAAAGCGCCTTTACGCTCAAACTTTCAGAAACTGATCGCATGGATCTCTATGAGATTGATCTGAAAGTGGAAGGGAGTCTCAAGGGTGTTTATCTGGAACAGCTTTGGGATTGCATTCTCTCAAAACGCCCCTTCCTTGAGCTGAAGTCGCAGCAGAAGAAGGATGAGAACAAGCTTCCTAAGATTCTCGTTCTAAACCTGCAAGTCATCACCGAATTTACTCAACTTTTTGACGAGCTAGGCATTGATAAGCTGGGAAATCGCAAAATCAAGAGACCTCTTTGGAGCCTGGCAAACATTGATGGTTCGCAATTTGCAAACTTGCCCGTTACCTTTACGATGACCGAACGTCTGCAAGAGATTCGCGAGCAGATGCTTGGAGTGAAACCGTTTGATTTTAGTCCGATTCCAAAAGCGATTAAAGCGGATTTGCGACCTTATCAGGTTGAGGGCGTGCAGTGGCTTGAGCGCTTGCGTTCGATGTATTTAAATGGAATTCTTGCCGATGACATGGGTTTGGGGAAAACCTTGCAAGCAATTGCAGCTCTCACGCAACACGGATTAAAAAGCACATCCATGGTTGTCTGTCCAACCTCTCTTCTCTATAACTGGAAAGAGGAATTGCATAAATTCAATCCTAAAATCAGTTCACTTGTCATTGATGGAATTCCTAATCAGCGCAAAAAGTTGATCGAAGGGTTGGATAAATATGACGTTGTGATCACTTCCTACTCTCTTCTGCAAAAAGATATTGAACATTATGAGAAGACGCAATTCTCCTACCTGATTCTCGATGAAGCGCAGCACATTAAAAACCGTGGCACGCGGAATGCTAAATCGGTTAAGCTTGTCGGTGCTGACCACCGTCTTATCCTATCAGGAACGCCGATTGAAAATTCCTTAGATGAACTTTGGAGTCTTTTTGATTTTTTAATGCCGGGATTTTTAAGCTCTTACGAACGTTTTGTAGAAAAATATATACGTGTTACAAAAGAAGAGCAGTCGAAAAACTTAAACTATCTCAAAAAGAAAGTTTCTCCATTTATTTTGCGTCGTATGAAAGTAGACGTTTTAAAAGATCTGCCTCCAGTTTCAGAAATTGTCTACCATTGCCAACTTTCAAACGAGCAGAAAGAACTCTACCGTTCTTACGCAGAGTCAGCACGTGATGAGCTGACAAAACTTGTCGAACGTGATGGCTTTGATAAAGTTCAAATCCACGTTTTAGCAACCCTCACAAGATTGAAGCAGATCTGCTGCCATCCTGCTATTTTTGCAAAAGAAACACCTGAAGCGGGCGACTCTGCAAAATACGAAATGCTACTGGAACTTTTGGAAACACTTATCGAGGGCGGCCATAAAACAGTGATCTTCTCGCAATACACAAAAATGCTGAAGATAATGCGCGATGATTTTGATCGCAAAGGCATTCGCTATTCTTATCTTGATGGCACAAGCAAAAATCGTTTGCAAATTGTTGATGAATTTAATAACGATCCCAATATTCCGATTTTCCTTGTCTCCCTAAAAGCGGGAGGCACAGGACTCAATTTAGTTGGAGCGGATACAGTGATCCATTATGACATGTGGTGGAATCCTGCAGTGGAGTCACAAGCGACTGACCGTGTGCATCGTATGGGACAAAAGCAGGCCGTCTCCGTTTACAAACTGATTACACTTTGCTCGATTGAAGAAAAAATTGTAGAGTTGCAGAATCGCAAAAAAGGCATTGTGAAAAAAGTCGTAAGCTGCGATGAAGAAGCCATTGCCAAGTTGACTTGGGAAGATGTCCTTGAACTCCTACAGACTTGATGCTACAATGGTGATTGTATATGACTAAAAAACCCGAGTTACTCACGCTCAAGCGAATAGGCCAAAATCTTTTAAGGCGATGGACCGATTTTACCGGTTATTTCTCAAGCGATATTGGTATCGATCTAGGAACAGCCAACACACTTGTTTATGTTCGTGGTAAAGGAATTGTCCTTGCTGAACCCTCCGTTGTTGCTGTAGATTCTTTAACAAACGAAGTGCACGCCGTTGGGCATAAAGCAAAAGCGATGCTCGGAAAAACGCCGCGTAAAATTCACGCTGTGCGCCCAATGAAAGATGGTGTAATCGCCGATTTTGAAATTGCGGAAGGCATGCTAAAAGAGCTCATTCGCCGCGTAACACCCAATCGTTCACTCTTTCGTCCGAAAATTTTGATCGCTGTTCCCTCTGGAATTACTGGTGTAGAAAAACGCGCTGTTGAAGATTCCGCGCTGCGTGCTGGAGCGCAAGAAGTCATCTTGATTGAAGAGCCGATGGCAGCTGCTATTGGTGTTGATCTTCCCGTTCATGAGCCATCGGGAAACATGATCGTCGATATCGGTGGTGGAACAACAGAAATTGCGATTATCTCCCTCGGCGGTATCGTCGAATCGCGCTCGCTAAGAATTGGTGGTGATGAGTTTGATGAGTGCATCATCAATTACATGCGTCGGACATATAACCTTATGATTGGGCCGAGAACAGCCGAAGAAATTAAAATGACAATTGGTTCTGCCTACCCACTAGGGGATAATGAACTTGAAATGGAAGTACGCGGTCGTGACCAAGTTGCCGGATTGCCCATTACAAAACGCATTAACTCTGTAGAAATTCGCGAATGCCTCGCTGAACCGATCCAACAAATCATCGAAACAATCAAACTCACACTCGAAAAATGCCCTCCAGAACTTGCAGCAGATTTAGTGGAATGCGGCATGGTTCTCTGTGGTGGTGGCGCGCTAATAAAAGGCATTGACAAAGCTCTGATTAAAGAGTGCGGGCTTCCTGTCACAATTGCTTCCAGTCCACTACTCGCTGTTTGCATGGGAACAGGAAAAGCGCTAGAATACCTCGATAAGCTTAAAAAAAGTAAATCTTCTGTAAGATGAATATAGAGTTTTCTGGGTGGTCCGACCATCCTCAGTTAATCTCATGGATTAACGAAATGGTAGCCCTTACAAAACCCGATAGCGTCCATCTCTGTGATGGATCTAAAGAGGAATTTGATTCTCTCTGTCAAGACCTCACGGAAAAAGGTGTATTCGTCCCCCTAAAAAAACGCCCTGGAAGTTATTGGTGTCACTCCGACCCAAAAGATGTCGCGCGAGTAGAAGAACGTACATTTATCTGCTCTGAAACGCCTGAAAAAGCGGGCCCCACAAATAATTGGACAGATCCTGCCGAAATGAAAAGTAAGCTGAAAACGCTTTTTTCTGGCTGCATGAAAGGGCGCACCTGTTACGTCATTCCTTTTTCTATGGGACCCGTTGATTCACCACTTTCCATTATTGGTGTGCAGATTACTGATTCGCCCTACGTTGTTGTGAACACGCGGATCATGACGCGTATGGGCAAAAAAGTATTACAAAAACTGGGAAGCAAAGAGACTTTTATCCCTTGCATGCACTCTGTTGGTATGCCTCTTTCCGAGGGAGATAAAGATGTAGCTTGGCCTTGCAATCCAGAGAATAAATACATTGTGCACTTTCCTGAAGAACGTTCGATTTGGTCATTTGGAAGCGGGTATGGTGGCAACGCCCTTCTTGGAAAAAAATGCCTCGCCCTGCGCATCGCATCAAATATCGCACATGAAGAAGGTTGGCTTGCTGAGCATATGCTCATCGTGGGGATCACCAATCCTGAAGGCGAAAAACGCTACTTTGCAGCAGCTTTTCCCAGCGCTTGTGGCAAAACTAATCTCGCCATGCTGCAACCCACACTTCCTGGCTGGAAACTTGAATGCGTAGGCGATGATATCGCTTGGATGCGTCTTGGTCGAGATGGCCAGCTTTATGCAATTAATCCT
>JAJFMI010000037.1 GCA_021772235.1 Chlamydiota bacterium | reverse complement strand
TCTATACGAGCTTTTGAATAAACCTGAGGAGGTAATTTATGTCAGCTATAGCAAATATTAGAAGTTCTACTTTGCCAGTTCCTTATAGTAGCGATACTGGTAGAAATTCATGGAAAAACCTTTCCATACTTGAAGCGCTTGATGGTTATAAATCGTGCGGCTTTATCCCCACCGACATAGCAAAAAGAAAACTCGAATGGATTGATAACTATTATGATTTAAAACCAGAAGTTCATATCGCAAAGCGTACTATTCATACAAGCGGAAATGATCCTGATATACCTTGTTTAGATAAAATTCTGCAGATACTTGATGATATTAACTTAGTAGGAGGTGTCAGTCTTCAAGATGAACGTTCACTAAAGTCAGCACTTTGCAAAGAAAAGCATCTGTGGAAGGCTTTAGACGAACTATATAAGAGGCTTTTAGATATAAGCGTAGATCACAGCTCTAGTGTCACAGATTATCCGGGAAAGTCTGATCTCACTAATCTACACAAGTACTGCGTTAGTTTGAATCAGGCAATAAGAATTCGCATAGACTTTCCTAGCAGAGCAGAGTGGGATTGTGTTTTAACAGGAGATTTAAACAGACGTGTCATTGAACATGGAGCCCCACAACTTACAAGAAGATCGTACATATTCGATAAAGTTGATGGACTTGCCACTCATGGAAAATTAGAGTTATTTGAATTGGGCAATACTGCTGAGCGTATCGAGTTACTTCAAAAATGCTGTGATTCGGCTCGACAAGCTCTTGCTCACATTGTAAAAGCGGTTGATTCAACAAAAGACCAAGAAGTGATAGAAGTTGACAATATTTACGGCCAGCTGGAAACACTTCCTAAAACAGGCACAAAAAAAGATGCATTTGAAAGGGTAGAAAATTTCAACAAAGTATACATCGAATTAACGCTTGGGAGGCATACTACTGCTTTAAAAGGTGTATTGACCATTGATTCTAATGTTTTGGAGATTCTACATACAGTAAATGAGTTAGGAGCGTTAACTTTTAATAACTTTAGCCCAATCGGAGCGGTTGGTTTAAGACTGGATGTTATTAAAGATGTTACAAATAAAATCTTCGATGTTGTCAAATCAATAAGCACATGAAATTTTATTAAAAACTCAAATGGGATAAGAATAAAAATTGCTCAGATTTTTTATCTGAGCAATTTTTAGGGAAAAGCCATTCAATTTATGTAATTCATAGAAATCGTTCTTCCAGGCCTCCTTCTTGCCGAACCTGGCTATGTAGAACCGTGGGGAAAAGATTCAGGACTCATTGCAAAAAAAGCGGAATTTGAAATTCCCCCTCCCTCTACTACCTTTCTAGGAAAAGTCTCTGAAATCGTCATCCGCTTTCATCAAAATGTGCTTTCTCCAACAGATGGTCCGCGCAGTCACTATCGTCCCACGAGCTCGCATTATATGATGCATGCCATCCGTCGCTATGGATTTATTGAGGGTTTCCTCAAAGGCTGCGATCGCCTCCTTCGTGAAAATAAAGATCCCTGGGTTTACCGCACACGCATTATAAACGACATCGAGTGGAAGTACGACCCCGCTTAAACAAAGGTTCTGCACAAGAAATCCCGTTTTTTTGTGCAGAAGATGCGAACGTGCACAAGAAATGCTCATTTCTTGTGCAGAACCTTATTTTTCACCGGAATTTTTTAAAAGATTGAACAGATCGGTATTGATATAGAAGCTATCTTTTCCCATTTTGTATTTTGTCACTACACCAACTCTTTCCAGCTCATCTAGATATTTTCGAGCTGTGTTTCTATGTATTCGAAGATCAGCTGTAACAAAATCGACTTTTGTATAGGGATGACGAAAGAGATTATTGAGTAATTCCTGGCTATAGATTTTTGGTAATTGATTGCGAATGTGCGCTTTATGAGAAAGCATGAGTTCACGGATATTTTGAATCATCGATGTTGTGTGAGTCGAGGTATTAATCACAGCTTCTAAGATAAACAGCACCCAATCTTCCCAAAAATTTTGATCATTACGTACAGCTTGCAGAAGGAGGTAATAATCCTTTTTCTTCTGGTTAATGTAGCGCGAAAGATAGAGTACAGGGGTATTAAGAAAACCATGCTTGACTAAGTAGAGTACGTTAATGATCCTTCCCGTTCGCCCATTTCCATCATAGAAAGGGTGAATGCTTTCAAACTGATGATGGATCACAGCCATTTTTATCAGTGGATCAGCATCACTAAGAGTATCGTCATTGATATACTTTTCAAGATTCGTCATCAATTCCAGGACGCGAGGCCCATCTTGTGGGGGCGAATAAACAATTTCACCTGTCTGCTCATTTATCAATTCAGTACCAGGCAGTTTTCGAAATCCTGCATTGTTTTCTTCGATAAGCTCTTGGATTTCTAAAATCTGACTATTTGTCAGTAAGCCATGCTTTTTTACCTTATCGTTTCCTCTACGCAATGCAGTAGCATAATTATGCACTTCTTTTGCTGCTCCTGATGTAAGATTTTTTAGAGCCGCTTCATACTGATAGAGTTCATCATGTGTCGTGATGATATTTTCTATTGCAGAACTCTCCTTGGCTTCTTGCAATATGAGAGTGTTAATCAGAATGCTCTGGTTGGGAATAATCTCCGTAATACCTTTGAGCTCTGCTAATGCTCGATGGGCATGAGCTAACTTCTTCAAAACGGTTTTCGTTTCTAAATCAATTGAAAGCGGTAGCATTGGGATGTTGTACTCTGTCATAACTACCTGTCAGGGTGGAATTCGGCTTTTTTCTTCTTGCGCAGGTTCCAACGGATAGGCGCGCCTGTAAAAGAAAATTGCTTGCGGAAGCTATTGAGAAGATACTTTTCATAAGCTCGTGTCATGCGATCTGTATGATTCACAAAAAGAATAAAGTGCGGTGGCAAGGATTTAACTTGTGTCATGTAATAAACACGAAGACGCTTCCCTTTAATCATTGGCGGGTGAACTAGCTGCATTGTTTTTTCTAAGAAGCTATTGAGCTGACCTGTCGTGATTCTTGCTGTGAGCGCTTCATAGATTTTTTCTAGCTGAGTAAAAATTTTATCGAGGTTACGGCCCTCTTTTGCCGAGCCAAAAATCATGGGCGCATAGCTCAAAGAAGGGACCATTTGGCGGATCGCCTGTTCACAATGTTCCATGCGATGACCTGAAACTAGATCCCATTTATTGAAAAAGAGCAGAGCGCCTTTCCCCTGTTTTTCTATTTCATTCAGGTAATGTTTTTCCTGCGTCGTAAGACCGTCTGGGCCATCAATCATAAAAAGACAGATATCTGCGCGCTCAATTGCTTTCATCGTGCGAATGCGCGCAAATTTATCAACCGCATCCGGCTCCTTGTGTTTACGACGCAAGCCTGCCGTATCAATAAAAAGATACTGCTTATCGCCAAATTCCACATGCGCATCAATTGCATCACGCGTCGTTCCAGCAATATCACTCACTACAGAGCGGGCTGTTCCTAAAAGATAATTGAGAAGAGTGGATTTCCCCACGTTGGGCCTGCCAATAATCGCCACCTTAATGGAGGGATCAAAAGTCTCCTCTTCCCCTTCTGCATTTTCTATGGCAAGCTCAAGAAGTTCAGCAATATTACTTCCCTGTGTCGCTGAGACTGTGAGCATTTTTTCAATACCCAAATTGTAAAAGTCATGCAGGACTTTTTCCATCTTTTCATTATCGACTTTGTTAATGGCAAGAATGAGTGGT
>JAJFMI010000036.1 GCA_021772235.1 Chlamydiota bacterium | reverse complement strand
CTCTTTGCAGTAGTCTTTTTCTTAGCTGCTGGCTTCTTCTTAGCTACTGTTTTTCTCTTTGCAGTAGTCTTTTTCTTAGCTGCTGGCTTTTTCTTAGCTACTGTTTTTCTCTTTGCAGTAGTCTTTTTCTTAGCTACTGTTTTTCTCTTTGCAGTAGCCTTTTTCTTAGCCGCTGGCTTCTTCTTAGCTACTGTTTTTCTCTTTGCAGTAGTCTTTTTCTTGGCTGCTGGCTTCTTCTTAGCAACAGTCTTTTTCTTTGCAGCTGGCTTTTTCTTAGCCGCTGTTTTTCTTTTTACTGCTGGCTTTTTCTTAGCAACAGTCTTTTTCTTTGCAGCTGGCTTTTTCTTAGCCGCTGTTTTTCTTTTTGTAGCCATATCTATCTTCTCCTTTTATAGCCGCAATTAATATAATTTGCTCTCTTAAACTTTAATATACTACATTTTATAATTATAAATAAAAATTATTTTGACTTTTTTATTATTTAAAAGTAAAACAATGAATTAATTAGCGCGTTTTCCCTCGAGAAAGGGATTATTTTTCATTTGAATTTTTTTTTAAAATATATTTGCTTTCGAACGATACAAATTACAGAAACACCAAAAAAATCTTGCATTGCGTGCGATTTTTTTGCTAGTTTGGGAATTAGTTTTAACTAGGTTTATTCATGAGAAAATTTCTACTACTTTTAGTTCCCCTATTCTTTCCTCCTTCCCTACAGGGAGAGGTAGAAACCCCAACGTTTCAGGTGAAAAGCGAGCAGCTTGTTCTCTACTACATGCCGAGTTGTCCCTATTGCAAACCTGTTGTTGCAAAGATTAAACGAGAGAATCTTCCCATTACATTAAAAAACGTATCTGCTAATTCAGCCTACCGCAAAGAGTTGGTTGCTAAAGGAGGAAAAGCACAGGTTCCCTGTCTGCTAGTTAATGGACGTGCCATATATGAGTCAGATGATATCATGGACTATCTGGATAAAAACTTCTAATGGCAGAAATTTCTCCGAAAAGATCGATTACAGTCCCTCTTCTTGTTCTGTTGAACGTTTCGATTATGGCAAGTTTGCGTAATCTTCCTCTTGTCGCAGGTTACGGATATAGCGCGCTCTTTTTCTTTATTGTCGTTGGTGCTCTTTTTCTCGTTCCATCTGCACTTGTCTCTGCAGAGCTCGCTACAGGTTGGCCAAAATCAGGGGGAATCTATATCTGGGTGCGCGAAGCATTTGGAAATAAGTGGGGATTTTTCGCTATTTGGATGCAATGGGCGCATAATCTTACTTGGTACCCCGCAATTCTCTCTTTTGTTGCCGCTACAATCGCCTACATTTTCAATCCAGGTTTAGCTGATCAGCCTCTCTTTGTTTTGACAATCGTTCTTGTCTCTTACTGGGCAATGACTTATCTCAACTATCGAGGAATTAAAACTTCAGGCCTCTTCTCTAGTATCGGTGTTGTCATAGGAACTATCGTTCCCGGAGTTTTTATTATTCTACTCGCATTTTATTATCTTGCAACGGGAAATCCCGTGCAAATTCAGTTCAACTTTGAAAGTTTTGTTCCTGATCTCTCAAACATTCAAAATCTCGTATTTCTAGGTGGCTTCTTTCTCGCCTTTGCTGGTTTAGAGGTTTCTGCTGGTTATGCAGGTGAAGTGAAAGAACCACAAAAAAACTTTCCGAAAGCGATCATTATTGCTGCAATGATCGTTTTCTTCCTCTTTATGCTTGGATCTTTGTCTGTGGCTTATGTTATTCCAGGAAAAGACATTCAGCTCACTACAGGGCTTATGGAGGCGTTTAAGACCCTACTTGATTACTACAATCTCGGATTTTTATTACCTCTCACTGGTGGCCTTCTTGTTTTAGGTGCAGTTGCTGAAGTGAACGCGTGGATTATCGGCCCTGTTAAAGCGCTGCACATGACTTCGCTACATGGCAATCTTCCTCCCTATTTTCAAAAATTGAACGAACACGGAACTCCCACACGCCTACTGCTCTATCAAGCAATAATTGTCTCGATTGTTTCTCTTGTTTTTCTCTTTCTTCCCTCTATTAGCGCCTCTTATTGGGCCTTAACAGCTGTTGCCGCGCAAATGTATCTCATCATGTACTTGCTCATGTTTATTTCTGCCATTCGCCTGCGCTATGTACGCCCTCATGTGCCGCGCGCCTATCAAATCCCTCATCCGCATAAAGGAATGTGGTTTGTTGCCTGTGTAGGGATTATCGGATCCCTTCTTGGAATTTTCCTAACCGCTATTCCTCCAGCGCAACTAGCTACCGGAAACGTCTTTGTCTACGAGTCCATCATCATTATCGGCGTTTTGGTTATGGCGATCATTCCTTTTGTCATTCACAAGCTGAAAAAACCGGAATGGCTTATACTTCCGGATAATGAGTAGCGCACCACTAGCAGATAAACTACGTCCCAGCGAAATAAAAGATCTTGTTGGCCAAGAACATCTTACAGGTGAAAACGGCCTCATCAATCGCATTTTTTCTTCACAAAGGCCCATCTCCCTTCTTCTCTGGGGACCTCCCGGTTGTGGAAAAACCACCTTAGCTCGTCTCTACGCTAAAACGTTAAATTGCGAACTCTACAGCTTCACTCCTCTCTTTCACGGAGTTGCAGACCTCAAAAAGCATATCGCAGAGAAAAAAGCGCAGCCGCTCTTGCGCCGCTCCATTCTTTTTGTTGATGAGATCCATCGTTTTAACAAAGCGCAGCAAGATCTCTTTCTGCCTTACCTAGAAGATGGCACGATCACTTTAGTCGCTGCGACAACAGAAAATCCCTCCTTCGTCCTCAATAATGCGCTTCTCTCCCGCTTGCAAGTTGTCGAATTAAAACCGCTCAAAGAAGATGCACTAGCTCAAATCCTCTCGAAAATTCCTCTTTCGCTTACAAAAGAAGCAAGAGCTGCACTGATCGGCTGCGCTGGAGGCGATGCGCGCCATCTGCTCAATATGGTCGAAAACATCCAGACCTACGGAAGCAAAAATGAAATCAACTTAACTGAACTACAGCAACTCACCCAAAAACGCGCGCCTCTCTACGATCGCGCTAGCGATTATCACCACAACCTGATTTCTGCACTGCATAAAAGCATCCGTGGGTCTGATCCAGATGCTGCGCTTTATTATCTTTCTCGCATGTTGATCGCAGGAGAAGACTCACGTTATATTTTGCGACGTCTCGCCCGTATGGCCCTAGAAGATATTGGACTTGCTGATCCACATGCAGTCGCACAAGCGACATCTTGCTGGGACATCTATGAAAAACTGGGGAAGAAAGAGGGCGAACTTGCAATTGCGCAACTGACCGTCTACTTAGCTCTCGCTCCAAAAAGCAATCGTATCTATCTTGCACTTGATCAAGCAAAAGAATTGGCAAATGAAAGCTCTAATTTGAAGCCACCTGCGCATATTTTAAGCAGACCAAGCGAAGATTACATTTATGATCACGATACACCGCAAGGGTGCTCTGGACAAAATTACTTTCCCGATGATCTGCCAAGGCAAAAATTCTATCAGCCTGTGGAACGCGGATTTGAAAGAGAGATGAAAAAACGAAATGAGTATTTCGGAAAAATGCGTAAGGATTGCTCTTGAATACTCTAGCAAAAAAAGAGAAGATCATAAAATGGATCTAATCTTGCTTCTAATATGAAGACGGGTTGACTAGAGCGGTTTTGTTAAACAAAACGTGCAATCCTTACATTAATTATAATAACATATAAATTATTTAAATCTATTCTTTTGTTGCAATAAGAGGTCCAACAATCTGCGCTAAGGCATCTTGAAATGCAGAAGTATAAGCTGCATCAGCCTTAACACCAGGAGGTTGATTCTTAAAAGATTCCTGCTGCTGTTGCTGAATTTCTTGCGGTCTATCTGAACTACTTGATGGCGAGATTGGATCTGACATTGCTCTTCCTTGTTTTCTTACACACTACAAGAATCTTCAATTTTTTCAAGCCACATTCCATGTTCTTTGATTAACGCGATTAGTCGATCGACTGCTTCTGCTTCAGGAATACCGCGCTGCACGCGTTCTTTCCCTACATAGAGATCGATTTTACCCTTGCCTGAACCCACATAGCCAAAATGCGCGTCAGCCATTTCACCAGGCCCGTTAACAATACAGCCCATAATAGCAATTTTGACGCCTGGCAGATGATCTGTGCGCTCGCGAATTTTTTGCGTCACCTCTTGCAGATCAAAAAGCGTACGTCCACAACTTGGGCATGAGATAAATTCCGTTTTTGTGGCACGCATGC